>NZ_JBAKFX010000004.1:0-143754 GCF_037577855.1 Dethiothermospora halolimnae
GACAATTAGGAATCAACAACACAAATCAAGGAAAATCTTTAGAAAAATTATCTTCAGGACAAAGAATAAATAGAGCTGGAGACGATGCAGCAGGACTAGCTATATCAGAAAAAATGAGAGGTCAAATCAGAGGTCTTAATCAAGCTAGTAGAAATGCTCAAGATAGTATTTCTTTAATTCAAACAGCTGAAGGTGCTATGAATGAAACTCACGCTATACTTCAAAGAATGAGAGAATTAGCAGTACAGGCATCAAATGATACTAATGTAACTGCTGATAGAACAGCTATAGCAGATGAAGTAAAACAACTTGAGAGTGAAATAAACAGAATTTCATCTCAAACAGAGTTTAATACTCAAAAGCTTTTAAATGGAAGTTTCGCAAGTAAAAAATTCCAAATAGGAGCTAATAATGGACAACAAATCGATTTAACTATAGATGCAATGGATGCGTCAGCTTTAGGTGTAAAAAGTGTAAATGGAGATCTAGGCAATGCTTCTGATGCAACAGCAGCAATATCAACAATAAATACTGCTATAACTACAGTATCAACTGAAAGATCAAAGCTTGGTGCATACCAAAACAGATTAGAGCATACTATAAAGAACTTAGATACATCATCTGAAAACTTACAAGCAGCTGAATCAAGAATCAGAGACGTAGACATGGCTAAGGAAATGATGGAATACTCTAAAAACAATATCTTGAAGCAAGCTGCTCAATCAATGCTAGCTCAAGCAAATCAAGCACCACAGGGCGTACTTCAGCTATTAAGATAATTAAGACTTTAAAAGAGTAGATGAGATGTATCTACTTAAAATATTAAAAATCCCCACGGTTAGAAACGTGGGGATTTTAATATTTTAAATTAGTTGTAAAGTAAATTGTTTAATAAGTAATAATGTATTTATACTAAAAGTAAATCCTATATATTAAAAAATGATAAGTAAAAAAGAACAATAATAAATTTAACTAGAGTATATGTTAAGTGGGTATTCCAATGTATAGTATTTTCTTTAAGATAGAAATTTATCAAAAATAAAATAAAAAGTCGTTAAAGAAAGGGGTATAAATAGTCGATACCAAGATACAGAATTAGATATATAAATATTAAAATATTGCAACTAAAATTGTAAGTGGATAAATGCTTTACTACTATATAATAATAAGAGGGTGATGGTGTGAAAATAGGTCATAATATAATGGCCTTAAATGCCTATAGAAATTTAAAGTATAATAATATAATGCTTAATAAAGCTATGGTGCAATTGATTACTGGAAGAAGAATAAATAGTGCTGCTGATGATCCTGCAGGATTGGGAATTAGTGAAAGGATGAGGGCTCAAATTAGAGGCCTTAACCAAGCTGCTAGAAATACTAGGGATTCTATTTCTTTGATACAAACGGCTGAAGGAGCATTAAATGAAACCCATGCTATGCTTCAAAGAATAAGAGAACTATCAGTACAGGCTACTAATGGAACCTATACTGATGGTGATAGAAAAAAGATTCAAATGGAAATAGATGAGTTGGTTGAAGGAATAGACGATATTTCTAGTTATACAGAGTTTAATGGACAAAAGTTAATAAGCTCAGAGGAAAAGAACTTTCACTTTCAGATAGGAGCTAATAGTGGGCAAAGTACCAATTTGCAAATGAGGGATATGGGAAAAGATGCTTTGGGAATTAAAGATATATCTGTGATGTCTGAAGAAGATGCATCCGATGCTATAGAGTTAAGTGACAATGCTATAAAAAAGGTATCATCATTTAGGAGTATGTTAGGGGCTAAACAAAATAGGTTAGAGTATACTATAAATAATTTAGAAAATGCTTCATTAAACTTACAAACTGCAGAGTCTAAGATTAGAGATGCGGACATGGCGAAGGCTATGATGGAGTATGTCAGAAGGAGTATTTTACAGCAAGTTGCTCAGGCTATGATACTACAAGCTATGCAGCAGCCCCAGGTTGTTTTGCAGCTTTTGGTTACTTAGGCAACTTTGTTTTATTACTGGTGAATTAGTACTAGGTTGTTGCTGGGGGATTTATAATTCCTCAGCTTTTTTGTTTAATAGGAAAGTTTTACTTTTGGAATAGAAAAAAATAGTAGCTATTGTAAAATAGTATATAATAGGAATACCAGTATAAGGTTTTAGTGTCATAAAACCATAACAAACTTGACAATCAAGTTCTGTAACTTACCACAATATTTATAATTTTATACAAAATAGTTAATAATTTATAATTTATACAGCATTTTGAGATTTTATTATATATAGATATGGTTTTATATTTTTTAAAATGAAAAAATTATTAAGTTTTGTTATATATAAATATTTTTATCTAAAAATAAAATAAAACTTACCGATATATATAGTAACAGAACATATGAAAGGGGAAAATCAATATGAAGATAGAGGGGGTTGCTAGTGATAGTAACACTAAAATAGCAAGTAGTAATCAACTTGAAGGGACAAGCCATATAGAAAAGAAACACATAGAAGAAAAGGATATTAGAGGGTTAGCAAATAAGCGTGATTATCAATTAGACGTCAGTGAAAAGCTCCTTAAAAAAGCAGAAGAAGAAGCTAATAAGAAGTTACTAGGTGTTAATAAAGAGGTTCGTCTTAGTGTTCATAAAAAGACCCATGACATAATGATGAAAATAATAGATACTGAAACGAAAGAAGTTATAAAAGAAATTCCACCGAAAAAAATAATTGATATGATAGCTAATTTAATGGAACAAGTAGGAATACTTGTAGATGAAAAAGTATAGAGGGGTGATATTATGAATAACATGTTACGTATAACTGGGATGGTATCTGGTATGGATACAGAAACCATGATAAAACAACTTATGAAAGCTGAAAATATGAAAGTTGATAAAGTTAAACAACAGAGACAGCTTGTAATGTGGCAGCAAGAAGAATATAGAAATATAAGTAATCTTTTAAGAGGTCTTAAAGATGAATATTTTGATGTACTAAAGCCTGATACTAACTTTAGATCTCCAGCTATGTTTTCGGCGTTTGAATCTGATGCTAAAGTTAACGGTGTGGAGACAAGTATTGTAAGTGTAGAAGCCAATTCCGGAGCAACAGCTGGTAGTCATACGCTATCTGATATAACATTAGCAAAGAAAGATATTTGGGAAAGTGCGGCTACGGTATCAGGTGGATTAGAGGGGAATACTATAACAGATTTTAGTAATCTTAAAAAAGGAAAATCTTTTGATATAAGTATAGATGGTGCAAGAAAAACTATTACTTTGGATAAAGATTATGCAAGTGCTACTGGATTAAGAGATGGATTAAACACTATAATAAAGGAAAAGTTTGGTATTGATAATGTTGTGTCGCTAAATACTTCTGGAGATGGACTTAACTTTGATTCTACTGGGAATAAGATTGAAATATTTAATTCAAAACATACTTATGTAAGTGATTTAGGTTTTAGTAATGGTCAAACCAATGCTATAACTGGAAATGAACTTGATTTCACATCTCCTATCACAGCAATAGGCAGAATTAATATTGATATAAATGGAACCACCGAAGTGGTGAATGTAAACATAAATAATGCAAATAATATAGGTGAATTTGTTTCTCAACTACAAACTAGTATAGATAGTAGTCCTATAGGAGCTGGGAGCATAACTGTATCCAATGATGGAGATAAATTAAAGTTTATATCCAATAATACTTCTGATGAAATAACTTTTAAATCATCAGATGTGGATAATGTTTTGCCGGCCTTAGGAATTAGTGATAGCAGTAAAATAAATAAACTAGAAGGTGGAGTTAACTTAAGTTTAGATGAAACAGGAAAAGAATTTGTTATATCTGTAAATGGAAGTGATAATTTGATAGATTTAACAAAGGATTATTCCAGTGTAGATAACTTAATCACTGATATAAATAATGAGCTAAGTGCTTCTGGAGTCACTGCTGCAAATGATGGTTCAGGAAATATAATATTCAATACAGGTGGAAATAATGTAAAAGTATCAAATAGTCAGACTTCCATAGTAGATGACTTGGGTTTTACATCAGGAGATAAATCCACCTTTGATGTGGGTCAAGAAATAGGAACAAGCGGTTCTTTTACAATTAACGGCAAAAATTTTAGTTATAATTCTACAGATACCTATTCTTCAGTAATTTCACAAGTTAATTCTGCTGATATAGGGGTATCTTTAAGCTACAATAGCGTAAAGGATAAATTTGTACTTCAGTCGAAGGATGAAGGGTATGCTAATCGTATAGATTATTCAGGGACTTTACTAGAGAATACTTTTAAGTTAGATAAGACTACAGATAGTAATGGTGATGGAATAGCAGATTCAAACATAACGCAAGGAAGTGATGCTAAGTTTATATTAGATGGGGTCAATACTACTAGAAGTACAAATGAGTTTGAAGTTGATGGTGTGAATTATACTCTTAACTCTGATTATACAGGGACTGATGATATTAAAATAAATATAAATTCTAATCCCGAAGAATTGGTAGATAAGATAAAAAACTTTGTTGAAAAATATAATGAGATTATAGATGATATAAGTAATAAGACTTCTGAAAAACGATATTATGATTATAAACCATTGACTAAGGAACAAAAAGAAGCTATGACAGAAGAAGATGTTGAGCTTTGGGAGGAAAAAGCTAAAAGCGGTATATTAAGAAGTGATTCTATCTTAGAAGGAATAACTAGAGATATGAGAACCGCTCTTTATAGTGGAGTTGAAGATGTAGGAATAAGATTGTTTGATATAGGTATAAAAACCAGTTCTTCTTGGAGAGAAAAAGGAAAACTAGTCATAGATGAAGAGAAATTAACTGAAGCCATAAAAAGTAATCCTAATGAAATAACAGAGCTATTTACTAAGTCAGAGGATAGTTCAGGAAATGAGTTAGGTGATAATGAAAAAGGTTTAGGACTTAAATTATATGATATTATACAAAATAATATTAGAACAACTAGAAATGAAAACGGTAAAAAAGGTTTACTAATAGAAAAAGCGGGTATAGAAAATGATATTACTGATATAAAAAATACTTTGACTGGTAGAATAGATGACTATGATGACAGAATAGATGAACTTCTAGATGAATTAAATGATACAGAGACGTACTATTATAATAAATTTGCAAAGATGGAGCAGGCTTTACAGCGAATGCAGTCACAATCTTCTTGGCTTATGGGTCAAATGGGTGGAATGTAATAATATATAGGAGGTAATATAATGGCAATGAAAAATCCTTATTCACAGTATAAACAGAACTCGGTAATGACGGCTTCTCCTCAGGAGTTAACCCTTATGTTATATAATGGAGCATTAAAGTTTTTAAAACAGGCTATGTTATTTATAGATGAAAAAAAGATTGAGAAGTCACATAATTCTATAGTTAGAACTCAAGATATACTTGTGGAGTTTATGTCAACAGTAGATCAAAACTATGAAGTTGGTAAGAATTTATTTAGTTTATATGAGTACATGAATTATAGACTAGGTGAAGCTGATATGGAAAAGGATAAAGAAAAAGTCGAAGAAATATATAGTATGATAGAAGAACTTAGGGATACTTGGAAACAGGCTATGGAAAAGGTAAAGAAAGGGCAGGCTTAAGATTATGGATAAAAAAGAAGAGGTGAAAGCTCTTACTTTTCTTGTTAGAGAAAAGGGGAAATTACTTAATGAAATAGTTGATTTTACAAATAGACAAACAAAGTTTATAGAGTCTGAAGATATGAACAAGCTTCAAAATGTAATAGAGAAAAAACAAAGAGTTATAGATAGAGTTGATAGAATAGATAAAGGTTTTAGTAAGCAGTTTGATGGGATTAAAAAGAAATATAATATAAAGGAAATATCAGAGATAGATGTGGATAGAGATGTTTTATTAGAGTTAAAGGAAGAAACTAAAAAGGTATATGAGTTATTAAATGATATAAAGAAGATTGAAGCTAAGAATAAGGATATTATGAAGGAAAACTTAGATAAAGTTAAGGCTAAGGTTAAAAGTGTTAGACATGGAAAGAAGATAACTTCCGGTTATTATAAAAAGTCAGAGCAGAATTATGGATATTTTATTGATAAAAATAAGTAATTCAGTTAATAGATAATAGTTAATAGTCTTTGGATTAAAGGGTGTTTTGGGTGGTTTATGGATAATAGGGTTTTAAATGAAAATTATTTAGGCTAGTTTGGACAGGGCATGCCCTTGTCCCTACGTCAATAATCTAAAATTTATAATTTACAATTTAAAATTCCGAAGCCATGCTTCGGCAAGGGGGTGATGACATGAATATTGGTTCTATAGGTGCTCAGTCGCTTTATAGTTTGAGACAGGCTTTGGGTATGGCTACTATGAGGAAAGCTATGAATCAAGATGCTCAATCTGTTGGAAACCTACTTAAAGATATGGAGGAGAGTAATCCTAAGGCTTTACAAAGGGCGGTGGAGCCCCATAAAGGTGGGAATGTTGATATTAAAGTTTAGAAGTGAAAAGAATAAATAATATAGAATAAAGAATAGATAAGGTGCAAAGTGGCTTAGGCCACTTTGTTTTTTTGTTTTGGTAGGTTTCCATGGGGATTGATAATCCTTCAACAACGGTGAACAGATAGAAATCCCCGTGGACTTGGGTTCCTGGGGGATTCGTAATCCCCCAGGCCATATACCGGGGATATTAATAGACTTTGGGTTTATTTGTTAACTTTGAGTTTATGGGTTGTGGGATTGCGAATCCCCCAACAACGGGGAAGTTTGGGTTAGTGTTTGATTACGCAGGTTCAAGGGGGATTGATAATTCATCAACAACGGTGAACAGATAGAAATCCCCGGGGACTTGAGTTCCTGGGGGATTCGTAATCCCCCAGGCCCTATACCGGGGATATTAATAGACTTTGGGTTTATTTGTTAACTTTGAGTTTATAGGTTGTGGGATCGGGAATCCCCCAACAACGGGGTTGTATCTACAAAAACTAAAACTCAACAATAATTTAAAATTTAAAATTTATAATTTAAAATTCGAAGTGTCGCTTCGCATATCTTGTGTATAACTAAAATATTATCCACAACAAAACGTATAACTATAATAGTAAAAAAACTTTGTATATTAGCAAAATTGATAGAGGAATGTAAAATCAACACATATCCACTGGAGATTAACAGGTTTTCCACAGTGTAAAAAATGGTAACTAACAGTTTTCCACAAAGTTATTCACATTATCCACAGAAATAGTCATTATTTATCCACAAAAACATAACAGCACGTTTGTGGATAAGTTCATAAATATTTATACATTATTATGAATATGACTATGAACTATGGGATTACGAATCCTCCAGCAACGGAGTTTGGATTATAGTTAATAGTTAACAGTTAATAGTTAATAGTCGTTGGTGGGTAAAGGGTTTTTGGTGGGAGATATAGTTTAGGCTTAAAGATGGGCTTATAATATTTCCTTTAAAAAATAAAACTTTAAATCAAAATTAAATTTATTTACCCCGTATCAAATTGAAATTTTACGACCGTAGGGAGTAAAATAACCTTCCACTATTCACTATTAACTGAAATCTCTCTTTTTCCAACAAAAAATCAAAAAAACAAAAAATCATGTTACATAACAAAAAAATTGGGTAAATTATAATTAACAATAGTTTTACATAAATATGATGAAGTTAACTTAAAAAACTACCAAAATATTTTGAATATTTAGAGGAAAAATAAAAGATATATAGAATATAATTAGTATAAAGGTTTTTTAAAAAACTTTATCATTCTGAAGGGAGTTGTCATTTATGAAATTAATAATCAGTGGAAAAAATATGCAAGTAACAGATGGTTTAAGGAATGCAGCTGAAAAGAAGTTAACTAAGCTTGATAAATATTTTAATCAAGATGTTGAAGTAAATACAACGTTAAGTGTAGAGAAGGACAGACATATAGCTGAAGTTACAATTCCTTTTTCAGGTACTATACTAAGGGCTGAAGAATATACAGATGATATGTACGCTTCTATAGATAAAGTGGTTGATATTTTGGAAAGACAAGTTAGAAAGCATAAGACTAAACTTCAAAAGAGACATAGAAATGGAGATACAATAAGATTTGAAAATATACCCCAATATCCAAAGGAAGATAATGAACCTAAAATAGTGAAAACCAAAAGGTTTGCTATGAAACCTATGGATGAAGAGGAAGCAGTACTTCAAATGGAGTTATTAAGACATAGCTTCTTCGTATTTAGAAATGCAGATACAGATGAAGTAAATGTTGTTTATAAAAGAAAAGATGGAAATTATGGATTGATAGAACCAATGATCTAAAAAAAAGCGGCTTTGGCCGCTTTTTTTAGAATTATAAATTGTAAATTTTAAATTATAAATTGGTGTGGATGCGAAGTTTTTTGGATGTTAGTTGGTTTTTGTTTTAAAGTTGATTTGTTTAGGTTTCATTGGACAGGGCATGTCCTGTCCCTACGGTACAAAAATAACTTTAGAGCCTAAGATTACCTGATCACTATAAATATTGCATTGATAATAATTTATAATTTACAATTTATAATTCAGAATTTAAAAAGGGGTGGCCTTGTATTTTGGCCACCCCTTTTTAAATTCTGCTGTCGTAATTAAATCTAACCACTTTCCCTTTCTTACCACTACTACCTAACATTATACTTTGTATCATGGCAAATAGTCCTAGGGCTATTATTAAATCTCCCACTGTTAATACTTGAGGATTTATGTACATTTCGGGGACTACTATGGTTTTTGATAGGAGGTTATATTTTGTAGCATCTGTAAGAGGTTTATAAAGGGCTACTTTTCCTTCGTTAACCAAATTAGCTGTTTCAGTAAATCCGGCTAAGTTCATACCCTCTGTGGAGATGGGCATTTTAAAGCCGTTGGCTACAAATGGTATAAAGTTCATTATAACACCTATCATAACTATCCAGAGTTCCCTAAAGTTTATATTGATAATGAAGCCGATTAAGAATAATATATATGAACCGATATATAATTCTTTTATATAATCTAGAATAAACCCACTTCCATTAAGCCCAAATAAAACTATTGCCACTTGTACTACAAGTGCTAATATAAAGGGCGAAGCTTTTTTAAAGGATAAATAGGAAAATCTTGATATTTTCCCTCCTCTAATAATTCCAAATAAAATTGCCAATATAAAAATTTCTACAAGCATCTTCATTCCCCCCGTTTATTTTCTGTTATTTATATAGTTTCTAGAATAGTTTGTAAAATCCTTTTATATTAAAGAATAAAGAATAGAGAATAAAGAATAGAGAATAAAGAATAGAGAATAAAGAATAGAGAATAAAGAATAGAGAATAAAGAATAGATAAGGTGATTTTGCTCCCGTTGGTCGCAAAATTACATAGTACAGGGGCTTAAGAGATTAAATGAGAAATGTAGGGACAGGGCATGCCCTGTCCGTGGAAAGTCATAGAATTTAATATGAGGATAAGGTGCTGGGTAGCTAGAAATTTAAGGCATTAAAATCGGTCTAGGCATGCTTAGATCCTACGGTTTTATTAAATAATAAATAAGGAAAACGTCAAATGAATTCGATGCTACTCCTGTACCTATATAATGAAATTTTACGACCCTAGGGAGTAAAATAACCATATCTATTCTTTATTCTTTATTATCTATTCTTTAAAGAAAGTTTCCCTTCTTGTTTCTTACAAATATTAGTGATAAAATAGTATGATAGGATATACCATATTGAAAGGGATGAAAGTATGAAAAAATTCTTTGAGAAAATATTTGGTTCATATAGTGATAGGGAGATAAAGAGACTTGATCCTATCGTGGATAAAATAGAAGCATTAGAAGATGATATGGAGAAACTAACGGATGATCAGTTAAAGGGAAAGACAGATGAATTTAAAGATAGATTAAAAAATGGAGAAACACTGGATGATATATTACCTGAGGCATTTGCTGTGGTTAGGGAAGCTGCGGTTAGAGTGTTGGGTATGAAGCATTATAGGGTTCAGTTAATAGGTGGAGTTGTACTTCATCAAGGTAGAATAGCAGAGATGAAAACCGGTGAAGGTAAGACATTGGTTGCTACATTGCCGGTTTATTTAAATGCCCTAAGTGGTAAGGGTGCCCATGTTATAACAGTAAATGATTACCTTGCTGAAAGGGATAAAAACTGGATGGGTAAACTATATGAGTACTTAGGATTAACAGTTGGTTGTATATTACATGGTATGACCAGTAAGGAGAGAAAAGCTGCATATAACTGTGATATAACCTATGGTACAAACAATGAGTTTGGTTTTGACTATCTAAGGGATAATATGGTTATATATAAGGATGAAATGGTTCAGAGACATCTAAATTACTGTATAATAGATGAGGTTGACAGTATTTTAATAGATGAGGCTAGAACTCCCCTTATAATATCAGGAAGTGGGGATAAATCAACCCATTTATATTTTGCTGCAGATAATTTTGCTAAAACTTTAACAGGAAGAAAATTAGACCCCAATGAAAAAACAGATAAGTTTAATAGAGAGTATGTAGAGGAAAAGGTTGATTTTGTTATAGATGAAAAGGCTAAAAATGTTACATTGGCTGAAAAGGGTGTGGCAAAGGCAGAGAAGTTCTTTGGACTGGAAAACTTAGCCGATGCAGAAAACATGGAAATAACCCATCATATAAACCAAGCCCTAAAGGCTAGAAACCTTATGAAAAAGGACACCGATTATGTTGTTAAAGAGGGCGAGGTTGTAATAGTTGATGAGTTTACAGGCCGTCTTATGTTTGGTAGACGATATAGTGATGGATTACATCAAGCCATAGAGGCTAAAGAAGGTTTAGATGTAAGAAGGGAATCGAAAACCCTTGCAACTATAACATTCCAAAATTACTTTAGAATGTATGATAAACTATCTGGAATGACAGGTACTGCTAAAACAGAGGAAGAAGAGTTTAGGGAAATATATGGGGTAGATGTAATAGAGATACCTACAAATAAACCTGTTATTAGGGAAGACAATCCCGATGTTGTATATAAAAACTTAACTGGTAAGTTTAATGCAGTTGTGGAAGAGATAAAGGAAAAATATGAAAAGGGTCAGCCGGTGCTTGTTGGTACCATATCAATAGAGAGATCAGAGGTCTTAAGTAAACTACTTAAAAAACAAGGGGTAAAACATCAGGTATTAAACGCAAAACACCATGAGAAAGAGGCTGAGATTGTTGCCCAAGCTGGTAGATATAAGGGAGTAACCATAGCTACAAATATGGCAGGTCGTGGTACCGATATTGTATTAGGAGGTAATCCTGAATTTATAGCTAAAAGTGAAATGACTAAAAAGGGATATAGTGATGAGATTATTGCCTATGTGGATGGTTTTGGACAGACAGATAACAAGGAGATAATAGAAGCTAGGGAAAAGTATAGAAAGCTTCTAGAAAAGGCAAAGGAAGAAACTAAAGAGGAACATAAGAAGGTATTAGAAGCCGGTGGTCTTCACATAATAGGTACAGAACGCCATGAATCAAGAAGAATAGATAATCAGTTAAGGGGACGTTCCGGTCGTCAGGGAGACCCTGGTTCATCTAGGTTCTTTATTTCCCTTGAAGATGATTTAATGAGACTATTCGGTAGTGAAAGAATTAAGGATATGGTTGATAAGTTAGGTATGCCCGATGATGAACCGTTAGAACATAATATCTTGTCTAAATCCATAGAAAATGCCCAAAGAAAAGTTGAGGGTAGAAACTTTAATATTAGAAAACACGTTCTTCAATATGATGATGTAATGAATAAACAAAGAGAAGTAATATATGAAGAGAGAAGAAAGGTATTAGAGGGTGAAAACCTTAAGGATCATATATTAACTATGGTAAGTGATACTATAGATGATGCCATAGGTATATATACAGCTGATGGAAAATATCCAGAGGAGTGGGACTTTATAGGTCTTGAAAATTACCTTGTGGATATATGTATACCAGAGGATACCTTAAGGTTTGATAATGTGGAGGACTTCACAAAGGAATCTTTAAAAGATTATATATATGATGAGGCAAAGAAACTATATGAAGCTAAGGAAAATGAAGTATCAGAAGAAAAGATGAGAGAAATAGAGAGGGTTATGCTTCTTAAAGTTGTTGATAAAAAATGGATGGATCATATTGATGCTATGGATCAACTTAAGCAGGGTATAGGTCTTAGAGCTATGGGCCAACAGGACCCAGTTAGGGCATATCAGGTTGAAGGTTTTGATATGTTTGAAGAGATGATTAAAAATATAAGGGAAGATACCATTAGATACCTATTTAATTTTGAAGTTGAAGAAAAGGTTGAAAGAAAAAGGGTTGCCAATATAACAGGAGCAAGCCATGGAAGTAGTGAACCTAAAAAACAAAAAACAGTTGTAAAGGGAAAGAAAATAGGAAGAAATGAACCATGCCCTTGTGGTAGTGGTAAGAAGTATAAGAAATGTTGTGGGAAAAACGCTTAAATTAAAGAATAAAGAATAGAGAATGAAGAATAGATATTGAAACCTTCGACTGAAGTCGAAGCTATAAATTATAATAAAAGCAAAGTGGCCTAGGCCACTTTGTACCATATCTATTCTCTATTATTTATTATCTATTCTCTAAACAGAAGGGAAGGACTGATATATTGCTAGAATTTGAAAGTTATAAGGATAAAATAAATACATTAAAAGAGGAAATAAACGAGGTAGGTGTGTCTCTTTGACTTACCTAGGCTTAAAAATAGGGTAGAAGAACTTGACCAAAAGATGATTGAACCTGGATTTTGGGATGATAATGATACTGCCCAAAAAGTTGTTAAGGAGTCTAAGGCTTTAAAGGATAAGATAAATGAATATGAAAATATATTAAAGGATATAGAAGAGGTCGAGGTTTTATTGGAGCTTGCATATGAAGAAGGGGACAATTCTTTAAAATCGGAGATAGATGAGAATATAGGAAATATAACAGAAGAAATAGATGACTTGAGGATAAACACCCTATTAAATGGGGAGTATGATGATAATAATGCCATATTGTCTATACATTCAGGAGCCGGTGGTCTAGAAGCTCAGGATTGGGCTGAGATGTTACTTAGGATGTATAAAAGATGGGCTGAATCAAAGGAATATACAGTGGAAACTCTAGATATACTTCCCGATACCGAGGGAGGTATTAAGAGTGTAACTTTATTAATAAAGGGGATAAATGTATATGGCTATCTCAAATCCGAAAAGGGTGTACATCGTCTAGTTAGGATATCTCCATTTGACTCTTCAGGGAGACGTCATACATCCTTTGCATCTGTGGATATTTTTCCAGAACTTGATGATGATATAGAGATAGATATAGATGAAAAGGATTTAAAGATAGATACCTTTAGGGCAGGAGGAGCTGGAGGACAGCATGTAAATACAACAGATTCTGCCATTAGGATAACCCATATACCCACTGGAATAGTTGTTCAATGCCAAAATGAAAGATCCCAGCATAGTAATAAGGCAACGGCAATGAAGATGCTAAAGTCAAGACTAATAGAAGCAAAAGAGATGGAACAAAAAGAAAAAATTGAAGACTTACAGGGAGAGTATAATCAAATATCATGGGGCTCACAAATTAGGTCTTATGTATTCCATCCATATAACATGGTTAAAGACCATAGAACTAATGTTGAGACAGGAAATACCTCAGCGGTTATGGATGGAGATATTGATATGTTTATAAATGGATACCTTAAGTTAAAGAAGAATGGGTAAAGAAGAAAGAAGAAATTTAAAAATAAAGAATAGATAATGTGCAAAGTGGCTAGGGCCACTTTGTTTTGTTTATAATGAAATTTCACCACCATAGGGATTAAAATAACCATATTTATTCTTTATATAAAATAATCCCCAATTAATCCCATTGATATCAAAAAAAAGAGGAATTTAAAGATTTATGTAGAAATATATATTAAAATTAAAATTCCAAAAGGGGATGGGGTTATGAGTAGGATAAAATTTAGAAGTTTATCAGCTAAAATAGTAATTTTAACCATTGTATGTCTATTTATTTTAATGTCGAGTGTTTCTTTTTTTACTATTAGAGTTATTTCAGGTTCACTGGAGAGTCAAATTGATTTTTCTGGAAATGGAACTATTAATAGAATAGTTACTCAGCTTCAAAGTAATAAGGTAATGGGGGATAAGGTAGAAAATTTATTAAATCAATATATGATCAATATGGCCAACATGATAGGTCTTATGGATGGGATTAATAATGAAAAACTATTGGAATTATCAAATAATACAAATATAGCAGAAATTAATATAGTAGATAAAAATAAAACCATTGTATCATCAAATTTATCCGATAATGTAGGTTATAAATATAGGGAAGATCATCCCATGGCTCCTATATTTAAAGGGGAAAAACAACGTATTATAGAAGATATTAGAAAAAGTGATGTGGATGGCAAATTTTATAAATATATTGGAATGAAGTTAGGTGATGGAGCAATACAAATAGGTTTACTGGCGGATACTGTAAATGAGATTAAGAGGGGCATAAACTTTGAAAATGGAATAAAAAGGGCTGCAAAGTCTGAAGGAATAGTTTATACTGCTTTTATAGATGTTAAGGGAAATATTTTATATCATAGTGATGAAAATAAAGTGGGAAGTATCATAAAAAATGATTATATAAAAGAAGTGATAGATACTGGGAAAAAGCACTTTATTAAGGAAAACAACCCTGACTATGATTTTAGAGTCTATGATTTAGTTGTACCATACAAAGACAATGATGGCAATATTATAGGTGCAGTTAAAGTGGGGTTGTCCATGGAACATTTAGAAGATATAAGAAGGAAGGTTATAATTTTTACGGCGGCTATATCTATTAGTCTATTTCTTTTAATTGGAATTGTGATATATTTATTTGTTAGAAAAACAATTAAAAACCCCATAAATAAGTTATTAAGCCTTGTTAGAAAAACTGCAAATCACGATTTAACCGATGATAAATCATTGGAATTCATACTTAAAAAATCAGATGAGGTAGGGGTTATGGCTAAAGAAATAGTAAAAATGAGATCTAACTTAAGAAAAATGGTACAGGATTTTAATCATAGGTCAAAGGAACTCCTTAATAATTCTGATGCTTTATCAAAAAGCACAAGTGAAACAGCATCATCAATAGAGGATGTGGGAAAGGCAGTGGAGGATTTAGCTATAGGAGCCTCTAATCAAGCGGAAGGTTCATCGGATGGTATTGTAAAATTAGAGAACTTGAACAATAAGACTAAAGAATTAGTTCAGAATGCCAATACCATGGGGACATATGCAAAAGAAACTAATAATCTAAATAAGAAGTCTATGTTAAAAATGAATGAATTAACATCTAGTTTTAGAAGTAATATTAGTATGATATCAACAATGGGAAATAATATCGATAGTCTTTCTAAAAAATCTAATAATATTAGTCAAATTGTAACAACGATAAAAGAAATAGCGGATCAAACAAACCTTCTTGCATTAAATGCAGCCATTGAAGCAGCAAGGGCAGGAGAATATGGAGATGGTTTTGCAGTTGTTGCCGAAGAGGTGAGAAAGCTTGCCGAGGAAACATCAGCTTCAACTTCCCAAATAGAAACAATAACTATGGAAATCCAAAGAGAGATGGATGTGGTAATTGATAACATGAAAAAAACTGAAAGTTCAATAAATAACACAGGGCATATATCTAAAGAGTTAGAAAAAACATATGTAAAAACAACAAATTATCTAAATAAAATTATAGAAAAAATAAATATTACTTTAGATAATATAAAGGAAGTCGATATTTATAGAGAAGATGTTTCTTCTTCCATAGGTGAGATAACTAAGGTAACAGAGGAAGCATCGGCATCTACAGAAGAGGTATCAGCTACTGTAGATGAGCAATCAGCTACAATGGAAGAACTAGCAGATATGGCTAGAGGTCTTAAAAACATAGCAGAGGATTTACAAGATAAAATAAATGTGTTTAAAATATAGACCTATTGAAGATTAACTATCATCATTGTTGGGGGGCATGATTCCCCCAACTTATATAATAAAATTTTTCCACTAAAGGAAATGGGCCAACCAGATTTATTTCCTACTATTATTCCTTAAATTAAAAAAGGAATTTAATATTTTATGTAGAAATGTTATATTAGTGTTAATTTTTTTATGTAAGGAGTGAGGTTATGGGGTTTTTTAAAAAGGGGTCGAATAAAATAACTTTTTCAAAGAAATTAAAAAAGAATAAAAACAAGAAAAAAACAAAGCCTAACAGAGAGAGAACGGGTAATAAGAGTTCTAAAAATATTAAAAAAATATTTAAAAACTTTAGCTTCAAAGATTTAAAGGTTAGAGGTAAAATAAGGACTCAATTAATATCTATTATATTAATTATGACCTTAATACCTATTATAGCTATAGGTATTATAAATTACAATTTCCAAGCTAAGGACATGGAGAAAAATATAAAGGAAACTAACCTAACTTTAGCTAAGTCCTTATCGGAGCAAATCGATATATTTATGAACAGTTCATACTCTACACTTCAGTCCATAGCTTCTAGTCAAGATCTTATGGAACTGGAACCTTCAGAGGGAAGTATGCTTCTTACAAATGCTGTTATGGATATAAAGAACATATTAGGGGTATATGTTTTCGATAATAGCGGTAGAGAAATATATTCATCAACAGGGTCTGTTGTAAAGATGGATATATCAGATAAAGCTTGGTTTAATGAACTTAATGAAAAGGAAAAAGTATCTTCAGATGCATTTTTGGACGGAGATATGCCAGGGGTTATGATAGCCATTCCCATAAAGGACTTTTTAGGTGATAAAAATGGGATAATAGCAGCAAATATAGATTTAAGAAAGATAACAGAGCTCACTAAACAACATAAGGTAGGAAAAACAGGGATAGCCTATGTTGTAGACAAGACGGGAAGGGTAATAGCCCATCCAAATTTCAAAGAAAAGGTAATAGAAGGATACAATGGAATTAAAAATGAAATAACAGGGGTTACGAAGGTATTAAATGGAGAAATCGGCAGTGATACATATAAAAATGATAAGGGTAAAACAGTACTAGGTTCCTATGAGGATGTTACATCAACTGGATGGGGAGTCATAGTGGAACAAAATCAATCAGAAGTAGCAGACAATGCATCGGCTAGTTTAATGAGGACTTTTATAATCACTATTGTCGCGGCTATACTTATAATAATATGTGCAGCCATAGTTGGAAATATTTTTGCAAAGCCTATAACAAAATTGGCCCAGTTAGCTGATAACCTAAAAGAAGGGGACTTTACAAAAAGGGCGGAGAAAACATCTAATAACGAGATAGGAAGCTTGCAACTTGCCTTTAATAGTATGATAGATTCATTGTATAAGGTCATATCAAGTGTAAAGGAAGTAACAGATAGTGTTACTAACACTGCTAGTGAGCTAAATGAAAACTCTAATCATACACTACAGGCATCATCTGAAATATCCTCTATAGTTGAACAGGTATCAGTTGGTACAGAAAATCAACTTCAAGGGGTTGAGGAAACGACTAACGTGGTTAGAAATATGTCTGACAGTGTAAAAACTGTTGAAAATAGATCAATGGATATATTAAGCGCTATTAATGAAACCTCTACTATAGCCAATGAAGGGGCTAGAGATATAAGAAAGACTAAAGAAAGCATGAATGCCATATCCAGCAATGTAAAAAATTCGGCAGGGGAAATAAAGGAATTGACAAAATATACAGAGGAAATTGGAAATATCATAACCTTTATAGACAATATATCTAATCAAACTAATCTATTAGCCCTAAATGCATCGATAGAGGCAGCTAGAGCTGGGGAATATGGAAGGGGATTTACAGTTGTAGCAGAGGAAGTAAGACAACTTGCTGTCCAGACTAAGGAGGCTTCTAAAAATATAGTTGACATAATAGATAAGGTTCAAAATGGAATGAAGTCAGTTTCATCTTCAATGGAAGAAGGAATAAATGAAGTAAATAAAGGAAATGAAGTTATGGAAAATACTACAAAATCCTTTAAAAATATAATAGATGAAACCGACAAAGTTGTGGATGTTGTTGAGAACTTCACCTATGTGGTTAAAGAGCTTTCAACAGGTATGGAATCAATAGAAAAGGCTATCAATGATGTAAGTGCCATATCGGAACAAACAGCAACAGGAACCCAAACAATACTTGCAAGTACAGAGGAACAGGAGTCAGCTATGGAACACATTAAAAACTCCACAGAAGAGCTAGATAAAATGGCCGATAGGTTAAATGGGATTGTAAGGGAATTTAAAATAAAGAATAAATAATAGAGAATAAAGAATAGATAATGTGCAAAGTGGCCAAAGGCCACTTTGTTTTGATTATAATGAAATTTTATGAACATAGGGAATAAAATAACCACATCTATTCTCTATTATTTGCATTTTCTTCCCCTTGTTTATTTATTCTCTAAAATATATAATTATAAATAGAATTAACATATTGGGGATTCATAATCCCATTAAAGGGTTACAGGAAGATTCATAATCCCATTAAAGAGTTGTAGGGGGATTCGTAATCCCATTAAAGAGTTGCAGGGGGATTCGTAATCCCCCTGCTTATCAGTAGCTTCGAATTCATTCGAAGGTTCCATTTATATAGAGAAGGGAGAAATTTAATGAACATTGTAAGTATTTTAACTAAAGAGTTTAGTTTAAAGAAATTTCAAGTGGACAATACCATAAAGTTAATTGATGAAGGGAACACTATCCCATTTATAGCTAGATATAGAAAGGAACAAACGGGAGAATTAAGTGACATAGTTCTTAGGGACTTAAATGATAGACTGACTTATTTAAGGAACTTAGAAAATAGACAAGAAGAGGTAATAAGACTTATAGATGAACAGGAGAAGCTTACAGAAAAATTAGAAAAACAAATACTACAGGCTAAAACCCTTCAAAGGGTTGAAGACTTATATAGACCATATAAGAAAAAGAGACGGACCAGGGCTACAAAGGCTAAAGAAAAGGGGCTAGAGCCTTTAGCTGATATAATAATAAATGAAGAGGTATTAGAAGGCAATATAGAAGATATAGCCAAGCCCTTTATAGATGAAGAGAAGGAAGTAAATACCATAGAAGATGCCTATCAGGGAGCTATGGATATAATAGCCGAGATTGTATCGGATAATCCAGAGTTTAGAAAAACCATAAGAAACCTTACATATAATAAGGGCATTATTATATCAAAGCTGGTAAATGAAGATGAGAAAAAGATATATGAAATGTATCACGATTATAAAGAACCGGTTAAAGGTATAGCAAATCATAGAGTCCTTGCCATAAACAGGGGAGAAAAGGAAAAAATATTAAGGGTTAAAATCGAGAGTCCCGAGGAAGAGATATTAGATTTATTAAAATCCAAGGTTATAAGCAACGATGAGGCCATAACAACAAAATATCTAAATGATGCAGTTGTGGATGGGTATAAAAGGTTAATATCTCCATCAATAGAAAGGGAGATTAGAAGTAGTCTTACAGAAGAAGCCGAGGAAGATGCTATAAAGGTTTTTGGTAAAAATCTAAAACCCCTTTTAATGCAACCTCCTATAAAGGAAAAGGTAGTTATGGGATTTGACCCAGCCTATAGAACAGGATGTAAAATAGCAGTTGTTGATGGTACAGGGAAGCTGTTAGAATATACCACGGTATTTCCAACAGATCCTCAAAATAAAGTCAAAGAAGCTAAAAAAGAACTAACGGAATTGATAAATAAATATGGTGTAGACATAATAGCCATAGGAAATGGTACTGCCTCTAGGGAATCTGAAACCATAGTTTCAGATATGATAAAAGAAATCGATAGAAAGGTATATTATGTAATAGTAAGTGAAGCAGGGGCCTCTGTATATTCGGCATCTAAGGTGGCTCAAGAGGAATACCCTGATATAAATGTATCCATAAGGGGGGCTATATCCATAGCTAGAAGACTCCAAGACCCACTGGCAGAACTTGTTAAGATAGACCCTAAACATGTGGGGGTAGGACAGTATCAACATGATTTGAATCAAAAAAAATTGGATGAAACATTAAAAAATGTCGTTGAGGATTGTGTAAATAGTGTTGGAGTAGATCTAAATACTGCATCGGTGTCCCTTCTTCAATATGTGTCAGGGATATCAAAAAGTGTTGCTAAAAATATAGTTAAATATAGGGAAGAAAATGGAGTATTTAAAAATAGAAAGGAATTAAAAAAGGTTAAAAGACTAGGAGAACAAACCTTTATTCAATGTGCAGGATTTCTTAGAATATCAGGTGGTGACAATCCACTGGATAATACATCTGTTCACCCTGAGTCCTATAGTGCTACTATGAAACTTATTGATAAAATAGGTATTACAATGGATGAAATTAGAAGGGGCAAGATAAGCAGCATAGATGATAGCTTAATGGACCTATCACAGGAATTAGACATAGGATTACCTACTCTAAAGGATATAATAAAGGAACTTAAAAAGCCGGGAAGAGACCCTAGGGATGAAATGCCAAAGCCAGTATTTAGGACCGATGTTCTTAAGATGGAGGACCTAAAACCGGATATGATTCTTACAGGAACAGTTAGAAATGTTATAAACTTTGGAGCATTTGTTGATATAGGGGTTAAACAGGATGGGCTTGTTCATATATCCCATTTATCAGATAAATATGTAAAACATCCACTGGAAGTTGTATCGGTGGGAGATATAGTTAATGTAAAGATCCTTGATGTTGATTTAGATAGAGGTAGAATTTCGTTGAGCATTAAAGAAGCGGGGGAGTTGTTAAAGAAGAATGGGTAAAGAAGAAAAAAGCGCCAATGGCGCTTTTTTTTTTGCTTTAGTTGCTGGGGGATTCGTAATCCCACAGCTTACCTAGAAATACAGTTTTTGATATAGTAGGTCTTTTAGAATAAGATCTAACGGTGCCTCTCTTCCACTTAAAAATATTAGAAAAACATTATATTTAAATAGTATTATTAAATAAAGATAATTACTATGAAGGGAGATTGGGAAATGGAAGAATATATTCTTAAAACTGAAAATCTTACTAAGTCTTTTAAAAAACAAATAGTGGTTAAAGATATTAATCTAAAGATTAAACCTAAAACCATATATGGGTTGCTTGGTCCAAATGGAGCGGGAAAGTCAACTACTTTAAAGATGATAACAGGAATTTTACATCCGACTTCAGGAAGTATTTTATTTGATGGACACCACTGGAGTAGGAAAGATCTGAGGAATATAGGAGCATTAATAGAGTCTCCAGCCCTCTATGGAAACCTTACAGCATATGAAAATCTTAAAGTCCATACCCTATTATTAGATCTAAGTAAATCAAGAATTAAGGAAGTATTAGATATAGTGAACTTAAAGGATACAGGGAAGAAAAAAGTAGCCAAGTTTTCCTATGGAATGAAGCAAAGACTGGGCATTGCCATAGCCCTTTTAAATAGGCCTAAGCTACTTATTTTAGATGAGCCCACCAATGGTCTTGATCCTGTTGGAACAAAGGAATTTCGAAAACTTATTAAGGGGTTTTGTGAGGAAGGGATAACCGTTATTTTATCAAGTCATATTTTATCAGAGGTTGAACAGGTAGCTGATTATGTTGGGATAATATATGAGGGACAATTAAAATATCAAGGGAAAATAGATAAAGAAAAAGATTTAGAAAGCTTATTTATGAACGTAATAAATGAAAATTCTATAAAAGGGGGTATGATTGATGTTAAATATGATACGGGGGGAAAAACTGAAATATAATAGAAGCTTTTCAAAAAAATTAGTTATTATAGCACCGTTGTTTTTTATTATATATGGACTTATAACCATAAAGCAGATTAATTCACAATATAATTACTTTGAATATACGGTATTTAACTGGTGGCCCCTATTATTTATGCCCATGGGAATAACTTTGATATCTTCGCTCTCTGCTCATAGGGAGAAAAAAGCCGGTAGATATATAGGACTCTTTAGCCATGATATAAGTAAATACAATATGTGGCTTAGTAAGGTGGGTGTTATAGCCCTTTATGTTTTAATATCTACTGTTGAACTTATAGGTGTATTAATCCTTTTGAAGATTATTATTCCAAATAGTATTACATCAATTGGAAATGTTACTAAAGCTAGTATAGTTATTTGGGTTACTTCCTTATCCTTTATACCCATTGCTTTATTTCTAGCAGAAAAATTTGGAATGGTAGTTTCAATTATAGTTAATATATTAGGGATTGTTGCAGGAGTTATTTGTGCAACTGAACCATCATGGATCTTTATCCCCTGGAGTTGGGCCATGAGATTAATGTGTCCTATTGTGAAGGTACATCCAAACGGCATACCCTTAGAACCAAACAGTTATCTATTAGATTCTACTGTAATTTTTAAAGGAATTGTGGTATCAATTTTAGCTTTTATAATACTATCATTATTAACAGGAATTTGGTTTAGAAATAAGGAGGTAAAATAATTGGTGATTATATTTAAACTTTTACTTTCCCAATGGGTTAAGACAAAAAGAAGTGGCCTAAGGTTTATAATATTAATGGTGCCAATAGTTTATCCTATATTTATATTATGGTATTTTAGCCAATATGAGATAACGGATTTATTGCAGGTTAAAATATATAGTGTTTTTTTTGAAGTAATATCTGTTGCCCTAACTATTATCATAGCTTTATTAACTGCCCTTATAGTTATAGAGGAGGAGTTAGCTGGGGACTTTAGGGGGTTTTTACTAACCCCTTTTCCAAGGAAAAAGCTTTATAATATTAAACTAAGTTTTTTAATTATATTAACTATAATAGATATATTTATATCAACAGCTATAATGCTATTTGGAATGAAATTTATACTAAAGATATCGGATATCCAGTATCAAATATTTTTAGTAGGGGCTATATCCACCGTTATAGGTTCATTATTTCTTTATTGCCTTCACTTACTTATAAGTTTTGCATATGGAACAGGACCGTCTATTGCGATGGGTATAGTAGGTTTTTTAATATCTGCTATACTTGGTGTTACCTCCCTAGGAGATAGTATTTGGCAGTTTATACCTTGGGCTTGGGGGGCTAGGCTTTCAAAAATTCCAGTTATTCTTATGCCAATGATGAAAGAAATAGGGGGAAATATATCTAGTAAGTTGTTTTTAAACCAATTTATAAAAGGAGTTATTCCATCGGTAGGCTCCTCTATTATTATAATCGTTTTAGGGAGTAAGTGGTTTGAAAGGTGGGAAGGAAGATAAATAATGAAATCTAGTTGCTGCCACGGCTTATTGAAAAAATACAGTCTTTAGTGTAATAGGTCTTCTAGAAGAAGATATTTAGGGAATCACTAAATCCCTGCTCTCTAAACTGAATAAAGGAGCATACTTAAGGCTCCCTTATTCAGTTGCATCAACAATATTATTAAGCTCTTCAATATAGAATTCCACTGTAGCACCCTTATTATCATTATTATAGGCGATAATATCACCATTATAATTATTTACTATTTTTTTAGAAATATAAAGGCCAAGTCCAAAGTGATTTTTATAGGATTTACTTTGATAGAAAGGATCAAATAATATAGAGGTATCCTCTTCTTTAAAGCCGGTTCCAGTATCTATACATTTAAAATGAATTATCCCCTTATCATAATCATCCCAAATGATAAATTTGATTTCTCCCTTTGATGTAAATCTAAGGCTATTATAAAAAACATTATTTATTACCCTAATAAGCATGGACTCATCTAAAGAATATATAGATTTTGTTAAATTAACTTCAAACACTATATTTATATTCTTTTTATCACAAACAGTTATAAATTCCTGTTCTTTGTTTTTTAATAAATAATCTAAATCAACATCTTGGACTCTAAATAGAAAGTTTAAGCTTTCTACTTTATAAATTAAAGATAAATTATCGGTCAAAATAGACATTTGGTTGCAGTTGTTATTTATAATAGCTATATGGGGCCTTAAATTAAAATTTTCATTATATCTTAACTCTTCGATTAACTCCATCTGTCCCCTTATGATGGTTAAAGGGGTTCTTATATCGTGGGCAATAGAAGATATAAGAGACTTACGTTCCTTATCTACACTTGATAGATGATTAATCATATCTTTAAGGGCGGATATCATGGCATTAAAGGAATATTGTATTCTATTAAATTCTTTCCCCTTAAGCCCTTTAAGTTTAAAATCAAAATTTTGGTTTGAAATTTTATCCGATGCCAACAGTAATAAGTTTATATTTTTGTATACCGATTTATATAATTTTGATGAGAAAATAATTAAGTATATAAAAAAGAAAAATAATGGTGAAGCAATAAGTAAAAAATATATAAGTACAATATGGGGACTATCATTTATATTGTTTATTGAAAAACCAAAGGGGGCTGTTAGGACATATATTCCTTTAATTGAATTATCGCTTTTTATAGGTATAAGCCTATATACCCTGTTGTCTTTTACAATTTCGTGATTTATAGATTTTGAAAAGTTAATATTTTTATCTAGGATATTGGTTTCTCCAAATAAATGGTTACCATTTACATCTAAAACCTCTCCTCTGATTTTATCGCTATAGTCTCCTAAATCAATAAGAGACCCCTTTAATATAGATAATGACTTAAGTTGTATATTTTTTTCTATCGCATTAAAATATTTAATATAGTGATTAGAACTTTTAGCCATGTTAGTCTCTGTGGAGTTAAATATAAAGACAATTAACAGTGTGTAGGTAATAATAGTAGATATAACAGTTAAAAATACTATTTTAATAACTAGTAAATAAAAGTCTCTCTTTAATGTTTTATTTTTTAGCATTTTTAACCTCCCATTTATAGCCTAGTCCATAAAGGGTGGTTATATATGAATTTTCACAGTCAAACTTTTTAATTTTTTTTCTGATGTTTTTGATGCTTTCGGTAACTGTGTCTAAATAACTTTCTGAATCTATTCCCCACACGCTATCAAATATTTTTTCTTTAGAGAAAACCATATTTTTATTCAGCATAAGTAGTTTTATTATCTTATATTCTTTTTTAGTTAACTGTAGCCTTTTACCTAGACAATAAACTTCATTTGCAGAAATATCTATAACTATATTTTTTGAACTAAGGAGATATTTATTATTATTTCTAATCCTCTCTTCCCTTCTTAAATGACTTTCTACTCTTGCTTTTAATTCCCTAAGACTAAAGGGTTTACATATATAATCATCTCCACCCACCGATAGGGCTTCAATTTTATCCTCTTCTAAAGTTTTAGCACTGACAAATAAAATAGGACAAGAAACCTTGTCCCTAATTATGGAACAGAGATTTATACCATCAATATTTTCCATCATGATATCTAACATTATTAAATCGAAGTCATCCTTTATGGCTTCTAAGACCTTTGTACTATCATTAATTGTGGTTACAATATAGTTATAATTTTCAAGGTATTGCTTTATAGTTAGGCATATATCCCAATTATCATCAACGACTAATATACTTTTTCTTATCACTAATATCACTTCCCTATTACTAATTGTCAATAACAAGATACCATAAAGGTGAAAATATTGAAAGATTTTCAATATAGCATATATTATATCACAACCCAATGTAAAGATTAAGTTTGCCTTCGGGGATTAATTGTATATTATTAAGAATATGATATAATTTTATTATCTGAATACAAACTACAAATAAAGAATAGAGAATAAAGAATAGAGAATAAAGAATAGATAAGGAGATTTTACTCCATCTATTCTCTATTCTTTATTCTCTATTCTTTAAATAAAAGGGGGTTACTAAAATTGACAAAAGTAAATAATCAAAAAGAATATAACCGCCGTTGGGCTATTTGGGGAATACTGGCTATTGCCTATGTTATAGTATTTTTCCATAGGGTTGCAGTGGGGGTTGTAAGGGAAGAACTAATATCAGATTTTGGTATTGGAGATGTCCAGTTTGGAAATATAGGGGCAATGTATTTTTATGCTTACATGTTAATGCAGATACCATGTGGAATACTTGCAGATACCCTGGGAGCTAGGAAAACGGTTACATTGGGAGTATTATTTGCAGGGATAGGTTCTATAATATTCAGTGTTGGACAAACTATTGCCTTTGCGTATGTAGGTAGACTTATAGTGGGACTTGGTGTTTCTGTGGTATTTGTATCAACTTTAAAGGTTTTATCAAATTGGTTCAGAGAAGAAGAGTTTGGAAAAATGTCGGGTTTTACTTCATTTATAGGAAATGGAGGAGCGCTACTTGCCCAATTTCCCTTGGCTTTCTTAGTTGGTCTTATAGGATGGAGACTGTCATTTGCAGGAATAGGTGCAGTTACAATAGTGGTAGGTATACTTATATATATTATTGTTAGAAATAAACCTGAAGATGTAGGTCTTAGACCTATTATGGATGAGGAAGGAAATAAAGATATAAACATAGGGGAAAGTATAAAGTCGGTATTTTTAAATATTAGAACTTGGCCGAGTTTCTTTGCCTTTGGTGGAATGTTTGGTTCTGTTATAGCATTTATGGGACAATGGGGAACACCCTATATGCAACATGTCTATAACATATCAAAGGCTAAGGCTTCAACCTTTCCAATGGCAGTTACCATAGGACTTATGATAGGAAGTTTAGCAGTTGGTACTATTTCTGATAGGATAGGAAAAAGAAAGAAACCATTTTTGATTTTTTCATTGGCTTATTTTTGCACATGGGTTGTACTACTGTTTGTTAATCCAGGAAATATGCCCTTTAGTATTCTTTATATATTGTTATTTATGATGGGCTTTACTGCAGCTGGATTTATATTATCTTGGGCATGTGCTAAGGAGGTAAATCTTCCTAGATATGCAGGTATGTCCACAGGAACAGCAAATATGGGAGGATTTTTATTTGCTGCCATAATTCAACCTTTAATAGGATATATACTAAATAATAATTTTACAGGGGAAATAATAGAAGGAACTAAGATCTATTCCATAGATGACTATAATAAGGGATTTTTAGTATGTATAGTAGCCATAGTCATATCTATAATAAGTATTTTATTTATAAAGGAAACAAATTGTAAAAATATAGTTAGAAAATAAGTAGATTTTATTTAGGCCTGAATATATTCGGCCAATTTTAAAGTTATGTAGTATAGAATAATAATAAAATTTAGTTACTGGATATTCGTAATCCCACAGCCTATTAATAAATATAGTTTTTGGCATAATAGGTCTTCTAGAAGAAGACCTAAGGGCTTCAATATATTGAAGTCCTACATATTTGTGGAATCAGCAAACCCCTGCTCTCTGCTCCCTGCTTCTTGCACTCTGCTTTTTTTAACTCCGCACAGAACAAAGAGGCCACAATGATGCCTTTGTTCTTAATTTTTAGCAGGAATTTACAAATAAAGGTAGAATTATTATATATTAAGCTTCAATATAGGGGGAATTGAGATGTGCGAAATCATTAATAATATAAAATATTGTCCCAGGTCATTTTATGGTACCATCAATTTAAATAGGGGTGGTTTATTAAATAAAGCTATAAAGTTTTTAATATATAGTATCTTAAAGGAAGGTGGCCTAGTTATAATAGAATATACAAATCCTAAAGATTTAATAGCTAAGAAAGATATGTTAAGGGATTTAGATGTATCCTTAGATAGACTAATTTTTACCCCTTCTATTAAGCAATTTCCTATGTGGGATAATAATAAAATGTATGATGAATATATAAGTAATAGGGACACTAATGACAAGGTGTTATTTATAGGTAAAAGAGATGGTAATTATAATAAATGGGATATAGACGAGATATATAAATACAATAATACAATAAAAGATATGTGTATAAAGAAGGGCATTATGTCTATTATTGAGTACAAACTTGAAGGATTAAGGGAAGATATATTTAGAAATATTATAGACTTACATGATAATCTTATAATTTCCAGTGATATGGGAATATATCATTGTGGCAATGGAGATTATGAAAAAATCAAGATATTGGGTAGTGTATTAAAAGGTCGAAATAGCAATGAAGAACAACTTTTTAAAGAGAAAAAAAAGTTTCAATTATTAAATGAACTTATTATCGATATTTCATATAAACATAACAAAGAAGACTTATTTAATAGTGCCGTTAGTTCTGTAGGAGAAATAATAGGAGCAGATTTTGGTCATATGGTAGATTTTTATCCCCTTAATTATGAAAAACTAGTGGGTAGGTACAATTTTCCCCATGGTCTAGAAGAATATTTACTTAAGATTCCTATGGATAGGCGGGAAGTATCCAGATATTATAGTGATAAAAATAGTCGTGATATAACAATAAGGGACCCAGAATATTATGAAAATGAAATGAGAAAATACATATTAAAAAAATATAAATTAAAAACTGTCATCGAGATACCTATTACAAAGGATGAAGAGGTACCTATAGGGGGAATATATTTATTTTCTAAGAAAGAATGTAGTATGTTTTTTAAACATATACCCTTTTTACGAGCAGTTAGAAATGCATTGTTTATAATATTAAAAAAACAAAGAAAAAATGAAGAAGAACAGAATAGGCTTATAAAAACAGAAAAGTTAAAGTCTCTAGGAGAACTGGCAGGGGGAATAGCCCATGACTTTAATAATGTGCTTACTACAATATTAGGTATTTCTCAAATAGCCCTTTCTAAGAATTTAGATAACGATACTAAAAAATATTTAGATATAATATATAAATCGGCATTAGATGGGAAGAGCATAGTAGAAAATGTTGAAAACTTTACTAAAAGAAGGTCTAATAATAAATATGAGTTACATAGGTTAAAGGAAATACTAGAGAGTAGTATAGAGATGGCAAAACCAAGATGGAAAAACTCCTATGAAAGTAGAGGAATAAAACTGGAACTTATTAAAAATCTTAATTCAAAGAGCTATATCTATTGTAAAGCCCATGAGATAAGGGAAGTTATACTTAATATTATATTAAATGCCATGGATGCAATGGAAGCTGGGGGAATCCTTACAATAGATTCTTATGATAAAGACAATAAAGCGATTATTGAAATAAAGGATACAGGGGAAGGAATGACTGAAGATGTCAAAGAAAGAATATTTGAATCCTTTTTTAGCACAAAGGATGTACGAGGTACTGGATTGGGACTTAGTATATCTAAAGATATAATAGAGAGACATAATGGGGAAATAGTAGTAGAAAGTGAACTGGGAAGGGGAACAAAGTTTATAATAAAATTAGATAGTCATTTAAAGGATAATAAAGCAAAAGTAGGCAGTATTGATATACCTAAGTTTAATAATGTAAGTGCTTTAATTATAGATGATAATAGGGAAGTTGCCTATTCCATAGGACAATTAATGAATATGCTTAAAATTAACAATGATATTGAAACAGATGTTGATAAGGTTATGGATAAGATAGACAATAATGATTATGATATTATAGTATGTGATTTAGCAATGCCAAGAATAGGGGGATTGGATATAGCAAAAAAAGTAAAAGATAAGTATCCAAATACTAAGTTTATAATTATGACAGGATGGCCTGGGGAAATAGGGAGCAAATATTTAGATAAAGTAGATTATATATTGGAAAAGCCCTGTCTTCTTAAGGATTTAGCCGAGGGAATTGATTTGGTGATAAATAATAAAGAATAGAGAATGAAGAATAGATAAGGAAATTTTATCCACTCTGTTCATAAAATTAAATTATGTAGGGACGGAGCATGCCTAGACCCTACTTTAGTTAAAGAAGAGAGTATAGAGAAGAGACACAATAATAAGATTATTGCATAAATGTCAGTTAAGTTATATAATGATATTTAGAGACACGAAACAGTTTTGAAAAGCAAAGAATGAAGAATAAAGAATAGAGAATAAATAAGGAAACCTTCGACTGAAGTCGAAGCTACTATTCTTTGCACCATATCTATTCTTCATTCTCTATTATTTAAAAAAGAGGGGGTTTTAAAGTGTTACTTATAAAAAATGGTAAAATATTTACAATGGTTGGTGATGTAATAGACAAAGGGGACATATTGATAGAGGATGGAAAGATAAAGGAAGTTGGAAAAGGAATAGAGGCACCTAATGGATGTGAAGTTATTGATGCTGATGGCAAAATGGTTATGCCGGGTTTTGTTGAGGCCCACTGTCATTTAGGTTTGTTCGAAGATGGTATAGGATTTGAAGGGGACGATGGAAACGAGTATGTGGATCCTGTTACTCCACAACTGAGAGCAATAGATGGTATAAATCCCATGGATATTACATTTAAAGAAGCCCATGAAAGCGGTGTTACCACTGCTGTTACAGGACCGGGAAGTGCCAATGTAGTGGGGGGACAATTTGCTGCCATAAAGACTTATGGAAATAGAGTTGATGATATGATAATTAAAGAGCCGGTGGCAATGAAGATAGCCTTTGGTGAAAACCCTAAAAGGGTATATAATAATCAGAAAAAGTCTCCAGTAACTAGAATGGCCACAGCAGCTATATTAAGGGAAACATTATTTAAAGCAAATAACTATATAAAAAAGTTGGAAAAATATAAAGATGATCCTTCTAAGGCTCCAGAATTTGATATGAAAATGGATGCAATGACTAAAGTAATGAAAAAAGAGATACCACTAAAGGCCCATGCCCATAGAGCAGATGATATATTAACAGCTATAAGGATAGCCAAGGAATTTGATGTAAATATAACTTTAGACCATTGTACAGAGGGACATTTAATAGCTGATTATATAAAAGAAGAAAATAAAGATGCCATAGTAGGTCCAACATTAAGTGATAGGAGTAAGTTCGAACTTAAAAATCTAACATTTAAGACACCTGGGGTGCTACATAAAGCAGGTGTCAAGGTTGCTATAACAACAGATTCTCCAGTAATACCCCTTCAATACCTACCTATATGTGCCGGTATGGCAGTTAAATCTGGATTAGAGGAAATGGAAGCATTAAGGGCAATAACAATAAATGCAGCAGAAATAGTAGGCATAGATGATAGGGTTGGAAGTATAGAGGTTGGAAAAGATGGAGATATAGTAATATTTGATGGAAATCCTATTAAGGATATTGGTTGCAAGACGGTGGCTACGATTATAGATGGGAAAATAGTTTATAAAAGCAAAGAATAAAGAATAGAGAATAAAGAGTAGATAAGGGGATTTTACTCACTTTGTTCGTAAAATTGGATTATGTAGGGGCCGGGCATGCCCGGTCCGGAGGGCGGTTTTAAAGTTAAGTGAAGTATATAGTTTATGACCTGTGGGATTACGAATCCCCCAGGAACGGGGTGGAGTAGATCTTCCACAGAGGGAAGAGCTGGTGGTCTAGGCATGCCTAGACCCTACGATTCATTAAATAAGAGTGGGTAAAGAAGAAATGTAGGAACTGAATATATTCAGTTCCCCGCCCTATAAAGAGGGGGAAGTCAAATTATTGTTATTGGGGGATTCGTAATCCCCCAACCTAATTTATTAGCTAATAAACTTTTTGTTGAACTATTAACAAAATAATGGTATAATTAAATTGAAAATAAAATAACGAAATCTTCAGGGCAGGGTGAAATTCCCGACCGGCGGTTAAAGTCCGCGAACTGTTTAAATACAGTTGACTTGGTGAGATTCCAAGACCGACAGTAGAGTCTGGATGGAAGAAGATAGTTTTATGTACTATTTGGTACATAATTATGTTGAACACAAACCTTGAAGATATATATCTTCAAGGTTTTTTTAGGTTTTAATTTAAGAATTGTAAACAAAAGTAATGTAGGGTCTAGGCATGCCTAGACTATCTACCCTGTCAAGTGGTGGAAAAAATCAGCTTGCTGATTCTAATATAATAATTTTACGAGGATAGTGAGTAAAATAACCATATCTATTCTTTATTCTGTATTCTCTATTATTTCTAAAAAAGAAGGGGGTAATAAAATGTTAGTTTTGAGAGAAAAAATGGATACAAAATCAATGGTAAAGATATCAATATTGTCGGTTCTAGCTTTTATAATAATGTTTTTTGAGGCACCGTTATGGTTTGCTCCACCATTTTTAGAGATTGATCTAAGTGATTTACCTGCACTGATAGGAGCTTTTGCCATGGGACCTGTGGCTGGAGTAGTTATTGAATTATTAAAAAATATACTTAATATAGGTTTGCAGGGAACCGATACAGCAGGCATTGGTGAGCTTGCTAATTTTATAGTAGGTAGTTTGTTTGTATTTAGTGCTTCCTCTATATACTTTAGAAAAAAATCTTTAAAAAATGCCATAATAGGTATGATAGTTGGAACAATAGTTATGGCAGTGGCAATGTCTGTAGCAAATTATTTTGTATTAATACCATTTTATTCGAAGGCATATGGTATGCCTATAGAGGCAATAATAGGTATGGCAAGTAAGGTAAATAGTATTGTTGTGGATCTTAAGACTTTTATAATATACACAGTGGTTCCTTTTAATTTAATAAAGGGAGTATTATTATCAGTCTTGGCATTGCCACTATATAAGAAACTTGCGCCAATACTTAAGAGATAGTGGAGAATTGATAATGAAAAGTGAAGAGTTAAAGGAACAAATCGGCTGAGGCCCATTTGAAATTTAAATAATTTTACCACCGAGGGTAGTAAAATCACCTTAAATTGTCAACTAAAACAGGTAGTAGAGGGGAATTTATTCTTCGGTATAATAAATGTAGGGGCTGAATATATTCAGCCCCTACATTTGTTTATCCCCAATCTCTGCACTTCGCATTTTTATCGTTTTAAAATAGACTACAAAATAAAATTTAACTGTGATAAAATAAGGAAAGACAAAGGAGGTATAACATGGTATATTTATTTTTAGCAATAATATGTAGTTCAGCCATTGCAATTATATTTAAATATAGTGAAGGCAATAATATGAATCGATATGCTGTTACAACATCAAACTATGTTATGGCATTTACAGTGAGTCTTGTAATGGCATTAATGGAGAGAAACATATATTTTTCCAATGATAATGTGTTTAAAAGCTTTGTAGAAGAGTCTAAAAATGTAATAATAAAAAATCAAGGATTATTTTCGAATGATTCAAGTATAGTTTGGTCAATAATTATAGGAAGTGTTGCAGGGGTATTTTTCTTTTTATCATTTATATATTATCAGAAAAGTGTTAAAGAAAATAGTGTAGGTCTAGCAGGAGCTTTCTCTAAACTGGGGATATTAGTTCCCATGTCCCTTTCCATAATACTTTGGAATGAATTACCAACAAAAATACAGTGGGTAGGAATAGTATTGTCAATGGCATCGATACTTATAGTTAATTTATCCTTTAAAAAATCTAATATTGAAGAAATTAGATTTAATCTAATATTACTATTTTTATTTGGTGGAATGGCGGAGTTCTCAAATAAATTTTTTCAGAAATATGCTATAGACGATTATAAAAGTTTGTTTTTATTTTTTGTATTCTTTGTAGCATTTATAATAAGTTTAATATTTACAATAAAAAGAAAACAACCTGTGGACAAAAGGGATATATTAACAGGGTTTATGGTCGGAATACCAAACTTATTCTCATCATTCTTTTTAATAATGGCACTAAAACCAATGAAAGCTTCAGTTGTATACCCCATATATAGTGCGGGAAGCATAGTAGTTATAAGTTTAGCAGGATTATTATTCTTTAAAGAAAAATTAATGAGAAAAGAAAAGGTTTCTATTGTTATGACCATAGTGGCATTGATTCTTATTAATTTATAATATTGTTGTAGAGATATAGACCAATCATAAAATTTTCCCCAATGAATTCCACAATTGTGTTGTTGGGGGATTGGTAATCCCTCAACCAATAAAACTAGGAAAGGTCAAAAGCTGAGGGATTACGAATCCCTCAGCAACGAAAAGCAGAAATGGAGAACAAATTTTATTAAAGATAAATTTGGATATAATAGAAATAGGATAAACTTGAAAGGATGAAATTATGCTAAAGATAATAACCAACAATCCACAGGAAACGGAAAATCTAGGATACAAATTGGGCAAAACACTAGAAGCTGGGGATATAATATGTCTTATAGGAGACTTGGGAGCAGGAAAAACCACATTAACAAAATCCATTGCTAAAGGTTTAGATATTGATGATTATATTACAAGTCCCACATTTACGTTAATAAAGGAATATGAGGGGAGATATCCTTTATACCATTTCGATGTATATAGAATAAATGATGTTGATGAAATGTATGATCTTGGTTATGAAGAGTATATCTTTGGGGAAGGTGTAAGTATAATAGAATGGGCAAATATTATAGATGATATTTTACCAAAGGAAAAGTTAATAATAGATATAAAGAGGAAAGATATTAATAAAAGAGAAATAAATATATATGGAGAAGGTAATAGATACAAAGAGATAATTAAGGAGTTGAGTTAACATGAAGATACTTGCCATAGATACTTCCAGTATAGTAGCCACCTGTGCCATAATGGATGATGATAAGCTAATAGGAGAGTACATATTAAATCAAGGTAGAACCCATTCTCAAAAAATAATGCCTATTATAAAAGAATTACTAGATAATTGTGAATTGAAACCAGAGGATATAGACTTATTTGCTGCAGCAAAGGGACCGGGTTCCTTTACTGGATTGAGGATAGGAATAGCTACAATAAAAGCCCTTGCCCATGTAAATGACAAAAAAGTTGTGGGAATACCAACAATTGATGCCCTTGCCTTTAATGTCCCCTACTCTAAGGGAATAGTTGTCCCTATGATGGATGCAAGGAGGGATAGGGTTTATAGCGGAATATATAAATGGGAAAGTGGTGGACTTTCTGTAATAAGAGAGCAGGATGTAATAGAAGTAGATGAGCTAATAGATATATTAAATGAAAGAAATGAAAGGATAATAGTAAATGGTGATGGGGGAAATGTATATAGGGAAAAACTATTAGAAGGTTTAAAAAATGAAGTAGTTTTTGCGCCAAAATCATGTAATATAGCCAGAGCATCATCTCTATGTGAATTGGCATTTTCAAAGGTGGAAAAGGGAGAATTAGAAAGTTATTTAACCCTAACTCCACAATACTTAAGGAAATCCCAGGCAGAAAGACAATATGATGAAAAATGTGGTGTGGATAATGGATGTAACTGTTAGAAAGATGGAAATAGATGATATAGATGACGTACTAGAGATAGAAAATAAATGCTTTACAACACCTTGGAGTAGAGATGCTTTTATTCAAGAAGTTAATAAAAACTTACTTGCTAAATACATAGTAGCAGAGGTAGATAAAAAGATATTAGGTTATGGTGGTATATGGCTAATAATGGACGAAGGTCATATAACCAATATTGCAACCCATCCTGATTATAGGGGATTGGGAATAGGAAATTTTTTAGTAGAGGGATTAATAAATATATGTAAAGAAATAGGTATAATGAATATGACTTTAGAAGTAAGAAAGTCAAATACCCCAGCTAAATCCTTATATAAGAAATATGGTTTTAAGGAAGAGGGAATAAGGCCAAATTATTATAGTGATACTGGAGAAGATGCAATTATAATGTGGAAGGAAATTTAATTAAAGAAGAATGGGTAAAGAAGAAACTTAAAAGCAAAGAATAAAAAATACAGAATAAAGAATAGATTATGTAAGGACTGAATATATTCAGTCCCCCCCGCCGCAGGAAGAGGTGGGGTTTTTTAATTTACTTAAGCTATTTTGATAAAAAATCAATTATTTTTTTAGTTTGTTCAATTGTTAGACTAATAGTTACCCCTTTATTAATATGAAATTTCTCGTTACTTCCTATAGATATAATAACAGTTTCAAAAGAAGATACTATAGAAATGTTTAATTCATCCTGAAGATCTATGCATTTACCTGAAACAGAACCTATTTCTATAAATTCATTAGAGATGTTTTTACTACTGTCAATAGCTTGTAGAAGAAATCTTCGTATTAAGGGTATATTTTTATTTAATATATATATAGAAATATCTGATCCATAGGCTTCGTATACAGTAAAGGTAAAGTTTGATGAATGATTTTTAGCGAATATAATTATTACAGAGATTTGATTTTCATCTGTTATACTATGCTTTTTTAAACAGGATTTTTCCTTAGAAAGGTCTATATTGTTTGAAGTAATACTAAGTTTCAATAACTTTGCCTCCATTCTTAAAAAATTATAAATAGCATTTAATAATTAGATGGTATAATAAGTTAATTATAATTTATTATACCATCAATTAAAGAAGAATGGGTAAAGAAGAAATATAAAAAAACTTTCAGACAAAATTAAATTATTTTCGTAGTATATTTATAGAAGGACAAAAGGGAGGAGGGGGATTATGGATGATAAAGAAATAGTAAATCGTTGTTTAGATGGTGACGGCGATGTCTTTAAAGAGTTGGTTACCCGTCATAAGAAGAAAATATATAATATAGCTTATAAATTTACATTTAATAAAGAAGATGCCCTTGATATAACTCAAGAAATATTTATAAAAGCATATAATTCCCTTGAAAAATATAATCCCAAGTATAAATTTTCATCATGGATTCTTAAAATGACTACAAATTACTGTTTGGATATTAAGAAGAAAAAAAGAGTAAATACAGTGGAGTTAAATACTAAGCTAAAGAATGACAAAACCACAACTAGTGCAGAAGATGTATTTATTCATAAGGAAAATAAAAAAATTATAAAGGATGCAATAAATAATCTTTCTAAAGAATATAGAGTACTTATAATACTGTATCACAATGAAAATCTAAGTTATAAAGAAATATCAGAGACATTAAATTTACCCCTTACGAAAGTGAAAAACAGACTGTATCGGGCTCGGAATATGTTAAAGGAAAACTTAAAAAATATTAAAGAGGAGGAATCTAAATGGACTGCCAAAGAGCTTCAATATTAATCATGGAGTATATAGATGGTGATATTTTAGATATCGATAAAAAGCATTTATTAAACCATATTGAAGATTGTCATCATTGTAAAGAAGAGTTTCAACTAATAACAGAAGCCGTGGACTTAGTGGAAGATGTAGATGAAGTGGAGCCTCCTTTAGAGATAGAAGAAAATATAATGAAAAAGATAGATAAAGATAGGTATAAAGCAAATGGAAATCATACATCTTTAATTTTAACACTTTTGGCTATAATGCCTATAATTATGGGATATATAAGCTACAGGTCCATATTTAATAATTTATCCATTGGAGAAGTGGCAATAGTTACTATAACTAGATTTGTTAATTTTACCGTATTGGCCCTTCCCAAGGTGTTGGCTTTTATAAACAATTATTTATTATTGATATTTTTGGGGGCTATGTCTATAGTAAGTACAACAATAGTTTTTATGGTGATTGTTGTTTTATGGCAAGTAAGAAAGCAATTGAGAATTGAGAATTGACAGTTGAAAGTTTAAGGAAACCGTCGAATGAATTCGATGCTACCATATATTAAAGAAGAAAGTGTAAAGAAGAAAGAAGAGATATAAAGATGTGGAAGCTGTGCTTCCTTATGTAGGGACTGAATATATTCAGTCCCCGCCGTGATAAGAGGCGGGAGGGTATCTAACTAGTTGCTGGGGGATTCGTAATCCCTCAACCAAAATAGAAAGGAGAGATTTCGTATGAAAAAGAAAATAGCAATATCACTATTAGTCATATTGTTAATAACTACAAGTGTAGTATTTGCAACAGAAACAATCTATGAAGGGAGTAAACTGGCATTATTTAAAGATATAAAAATAAATGGAGATACCCATATAAAAGGGGAGATAATATCCATTTTTTCAGACGTAGAGGTAAATGGAACTGTAGATGGAGATGTAATATCTATATTTGGAAATACTATTGTGGATGGTAAAGTAGATGGAAATACACTTTCGGTATTTGGAAGTGTGGATATGGGAGAGAACTCAATAATAACTAGGGATAGGATACAGATCTTAGGTGGAGTAAATGAAAGACCAAACTCATCAATTGTTTCTGGTGAAGAAGTGGGCATAATGCTAGTAGGGGGATTTTTTACAGGTATAACAGGATTAATAATAATAATACTCTTTCTAATCATAGGGAAATTTGTTATTTCATTTATTTTATCAATATTATTGGTAGCTTTAATACCCGATAGAATAAATAAAATAACAGATAAGGCAACAAATAATATTTTAAGAAATTTTGCAATAGGATTAGTTACCACTGTTATAATATATCTAGCATTTATACTATCAACAGCTACAGTTGTGGGAATAATATTGTTACCTTTTCTAGCTATAGCAAAAGTAATATTAGGATTTATTGGAAATACAACCATAAAAATAGCCATAGGTAGAAGGATAGGGAAAAATAAATCCTGGACTAATATGACAGAATTAATAATAGGAAGTTTTATATATCTAATATTGGATTTAACAATAGTCTTAAAACCAATACTATATTTAGCCAAGTTCATTGGTATAGGAGCTATTATAGATACAAGGGGAGGGAAAAAAGATTATATCAAAGAACCACAAAATAATAATGAGATAATATAACAGGGGGTAAAGATTTATGAAAAAATTAATTATATTAATAATAATATGTCTGATTCCATTAACGGGGTGTGTTATTGAAATAGATGACGATCTGGGAGTGAAGATAAACGATAAAAACTTTAATGTAAATATAGATGGACTTAATAAGGTAGAAATAGGAGATACGAGGACAATCGAAGAAGAGTTTGAAGTTAAAGGGCAGAAGGAACTGGAGGTACGCTTAGATGTAAGCGGGGCAGACTTAAGTATTTCAAAGACCGAAGATAATTTATTTAAAGGTATAATCGAAACCAATATAAAAAATCTTAAACCTAAAATAGAACTAAAAGACAATAGAATAATTATAGATGATAATTTTAAATATAATGGCTTAGGAAAATATGAGAATAATTGGAATCTAAAGTTTACTAATAATATACCTTTAAAATTAGATATTGATAGTAATGCGTCGGATAATGGGTTTGATTTTACTGGAATGAAGATTAGTAAATTAGATATAGATACTAATGCTGCTAGTACAGATATTAACTTTAATGAAAAAAATGAAGAAGATTTAGATAAAATAAAATTAGATATAAATGCAGGAGACTTAGATATATTTGATATTGGCAATGCAAATGCCAGTGATATAAATGTAGATGTCAATGCAGGAAGTGTGGATATTGACTTTGGGGATAAAGTTTTTAAAGATACAGAAGTATCCATAGAAGCCAATGCGTCAAGTATAACAATAGATGTTCCAGAAGATGTGGGGATATCAATAGAGAAGGAAAATATGTTATCGAGCCTAAGCTATAATAGTTCTGAGTTTGACAAGGTAAATGGTAGATATATAAGTAAAAATTATGATAAAGCTAAATATAAAATAGAAATAGAGTTAGAAGGTGGAGTAAGTAGTTTTGATATTAAGTAAAAATAGAGGGGAATTCATTCCCTTACATAATAATATAGAAATATGTATAAATTATTGGTCATAAGAAATACTAGAAACATATCAAAGATAGCCTTGAAATAAATTGAAGTTTACTTATAGCAGAAAAGTACGAAGGAGGATTATTATGGCCAATAAAGAGCAATTAAAAAAGGTAGGACTTTTATGTAGTGAACACCGCTTTAGAGATGAAGGTGGACTTAGTTCTGATATAACTGTGAATAATAAAGAGGTAAAAAGCTGTGAAAACTGTATTCACTATACTGAAGATAAAAGATGTGATATAAACCTAACCGATGAGATATTATCAAACATGGCAGAACTGGACTATGAATAGATGAGAGTGGAAAGTGGAGAGAGGAGAATTAAAAATCAGCGAAGCTGGTTTTTTACTAATCTCTTAACTTTCCACTTTCACTTCTCCACTTAATGTATTCTCTATTCTTTCTTATCTATTCTCTGTATCGGTATACTTGCTTCTGGTTTATCCTTTAAAACCATCATCAAAGCAAAATCTCCATAATTTACTTCCGATAACATTCCATCGGACATTATATTGTTTTGAGCTATTTTGTTATAAAGGGAATGTTCACTCTTAGCCAATAATATCACTCCTTTAGAGGAATATACCTCTAATTATATTTTGGCTTTTACGGGACTATATAATGTGAGGGAAAAAACGGAAAAATAAAATTAAAATTTTGTATAAATTTTTAATTAAAAAAGAAAGAAAAGATGTAGGGACAGGGCATGCCCTGTCCGGTGGACGGTTCCAAAATTTAATAGGAAAATGAAGGGATGGGTAGTCAGAGGCTTATGGCATTAAAATCGGTCTAGGCATGCCTAGATCCTACGTTTCGTTAAAGAAGAATGGGTAAAGAGGAAATGTATAGATACAGAAGCTTTGCTTATTTATTTTAATAATAAAGTTATTATAAATGTTTTTTGAAAATAATGGCACTAATTTATTTTTATCGTAGGACTTGAATATATTTAGGCCGATTTTAAAGTTGTATAATATAGTAAAATTTAATTGCTGGGGGATTCGTAATCCCACAGCTTATTACAAAATATAGGTTTTGGGCATAATAGGTCTTCTAGAAGAAGACCCAAGGGCTTCAATATATTGAAGTCCTACATAACTTTATGGTCTCACAAACTCCTACTTTTGTTCTATATAATCAAATTTTACCACCGTAGGGAGTAAAATAACGATAATTCTTCTTTCCTAATTCTTCTTTAACTTCCCCCTCTTTCTAGTAACAAAATCTTAAATAGGTTATAATATAAACATGATATTATAGATGTAATAGATTTATAGGAGGAATTAAATTGGATAAAGATATAATTGTTTTAGCAATTGAGACATCATGTGATGAGACATCGGTTGCCATTGTTAAAGATGGAAGGGAAGTTTTAGCTAATGTTATTTCTTCTCAGATAGACATACATAAAAAATTTGGTGGTGTGGTTCCTGAAGTGGCATCTAGAAAACATATAGAAAATATTAATGCCATTATACAAGAGGCTCTAGATAAAGCTAGAATAACATTCGATGATATAGATGTAGTTGCAACCACATATGGGCCTGGACTTGTAGGGGCTTTATTAGTGGGTCTGTCCAGTGCCAAGGCTATAGCATTTGGAAAGAATATCCCTTTAGTTGGGGTAAATCATATAGAAGGTCATATATATGCAAACTTTATAGAAGATAAAAGTCTTGAACCTCCGTTCATGTCCTTGATTGTATCAGGTGGACATACCCATTTAGTATATGTAGAAGATTATGGACAGTATGAGATCCTAGGCAGGACTAGGGATGATGCTGCTGGAGAAGCCTTTGATAAGGTAGCAAGATCTTTAGAACTGGGATATCCAGGGGGGCCCATAATAGATAATCTTGCTAAAAAGGGAAATAAGGAAGCAATAGATTTTCCAAGGTCCTATTTAGAAGAGGGGAGCTTTGACTTTAGTTTCAGTGGTCTTAAATCAGCAGTATTAAATTATTTAAATAATTCAAAGCAGAAAAGCTTAGATATAGTAGTTGAAGATGTGGCTGCCAGTTTCCAAGAGGCTGTTGTAGAGGTTTTAGTAGAGAAAAGTATAAAAGCTGCTAAATTAAAGAATTCAAAAATAATAGCTTTAGCCGGTGGTGTAGCTTCAAATAGTAGATTAAGAGACCTTATGAAGAAAAGATGTGATGAAGAAAATATAGAATTAAAATATCCATCAAAGATATTATGTACTGATAATGGAGCAATGATAGGTTCCGTTGGCTATTATAATTACATAAAAGGCATTAGATCTGATCTAGATTTAAATGCAGTACCTAATTTGAAACTTTAGAAATAAAGACATAGTTGAGAATTGACAGAGGAGAATTAAAGGTGATTTTACTCATTTCATTCGTAAAATATTATATGAAAATCGGCTTCAACCGATTTGTACCTTAACTGTCAACTCTCAATTCTCAACTGTCAATTATACCGCAGGTGATCTTGTTTTCATTATGTAAACTAAAAGGTCTTATTTTTTGACAAAAAATTAACCACAGCTTGTCCACATATATTAATAAGTTAGTCACATAAAAATGTTGATAATGTGGAAAAGTAATAAGATTTAGTCTATTAGAGGATTTAAAAATGTGGATAACTCTGTGGATTAAGTGTATAAAATGTGAATAGTTTGGGGAAAATAAAAATTTTTTTATAAAATCTTAATTTTTCTGTGGATAACTTTTCGAAACATAAGTTGACATAAAAGTACAAAATTAAAGAAGAGTGGGTAAAGAAGAAAGAAGAAATATGGTGATTTTACCCCGATGGTCGTAAAATGAAAACAATGTGGCCTATGCCACATTGTATTATTTTTGGAGTTTTTTAAGTAAGTAACTTTAATATTACTGGTCTGTGTTTTTGGATTTACGTCTGGAGTATAGATGCTTTATAATATAATAAATTCTTTGTCCATCACTTTTTCCCCTTTGAAAATATTGGATAGGAAGTAACGCAGCTATGCCTATATATGCATTGAAGTTTATAAAAGCATGTAATAACCAATGACTTCGTAATACTCCATTATGTAATAGGAGAACGCATATGAAAATAATAAAAAAATTAAATATAGCTCCTCCAAATACCATTAACATTTGGCCGAGTATATTATCTATTTTATTTTCAGCATAATAATGTCCACCTAAGAAATATACAGATTTAAATTCAATTAAACCAATTTTAAAAACTGCTTTACCCGTTCCAATTTCAATTTTAGCTAGTTTGTAACCACAAAGCTTACCAAAAAAAGCATGTCCTAGTTCATGAATAAAGAAGATAATCGGTGCTAAAAAAAATAAGCCTATAAAATATCCTTTTATTCCCATAATTCGCCCCTTTTCTTTTAAATGTTTTGTAATCCTAATATATTGAATTTTATGAATATTAATATATATATATATATATATATTATCATTATATGATTTTTTTGTAAATTAAGTATTTAAATAAGAATAGAGGAGTTAAGAAGAATATGTATAAATTTTAAATAGGCCTGAATATATTCAGGCCCTACAATTACGTTTCAGAAGAATATTTATCATCGCCATTTGGACCGGTCATGACTGGCCCCTACGTTTTTATATTTCTTCTTTATCTATAGAGTAATTTATTATTAACTAAAGCCTTCTTAACTGATATGGACATTGGGACTGCTAGTCCTATTTTAAATAAATCGGCAGGAATGAAGGGTATCACTGCTAATTTTAAAGATTGCATAAATGTCATATCATTTAATAAAGAAAATTGAAGGGTACCTAAGGTATATATTACAGCAATACCTATCAGTAAGGAACAAGTGTAGCTTACTACATGTACATATGTTGAATCTCCCTTATATATTTCTACTACTTTACCTATAATATATGCTGCTATAGGAAATCCCCATATATATCCTCCAGTTATGCCAGCTAGGATATGTAGTCCCCCTGAAAATTCAGAGAAAACAGGTATTCCTATAGCTCCTAACAGTATATATACTAACTGAGATAAAGCTCCTTTTTTACTACCAAGTATGGCACCGGATAAAAATACAGCCAATGTTTGAAGAGTAACTGATACCGGTGTAAAAGGTAATGGCACAAATATCTGAGCACATACAGCAGTTAATGCAGTAAATAATGATACTATAACTAAATCTTTAGTTTTCATATAAATCCTCCTTAGTTTTAATTGTAAACCAAATAGATAATATGTGTTAACAATAAGTATGATATTATATTAAGGGGAAAAAGTCAACCGTGAAAATAAAGAACTTAAAGCAAATAATAAAGAATAGAGAATAAAGAATAAATAAGGAGATTTTACTCCCGATGGTCGTAAAATTAAGTTATGTAGGTAGGGGGATTACGAATCCCCCTACAACAGAAATAAACAAAGTGGCCTATGGCCATTTTGCACAATATCTATTATTTATTATTTATTCTCTATTATTTCAAATAAAAGGACGGTGTTAACCAATGAAGATTGCTAGGAAAGATATGATATTGCATACGGTACAAAATCATAACATATTGCCAATAACATCTAAATGTGACACTGCTTGTGTCTTTTGTAGTCATAAATCTAATCCAAAGGGACTAGATGTTTATAGATTACCTAAATTATCCTTAGATGATATTAATGAAATGATAGAGTTTTTAAGTCCAGATAGGAAGATAATAATAGGTGAGTCGGCTACTAGGATAATAGAAGGTGAGCCCTTTATAAGAAAAGATATATTAGATATATTAAAAAATATAAGGAAACAATTTAATAAAGAGGTAATTGAAATTACAACAAATGGAATTTATATAACAGAAGAAATGGTAGAAAAATTAAAGAAACTGGAGCCTTTAGAGATAAATATATCTTTAAACTCTGGAACTAAAGCTGGTAGAAGAAAACTTCTAAATGACAGACATCCCAATGGGGCTATGGAGGCTGTAAAACTATTTAATAAATATGATATAAATTATCATGGAAGTATAGTAGCTATGCCCATGATAGTGGGATATGATGACATATATAAAACCATAAAATATTTAGATGATAATAAATGTAAGACAATAAGGGTATTTGTACCGGGGTTTTCCAGTTTAAGTGATATAGATTTTGATTTTTATGATTTGAGAAATGAATTAGACCAATATATAAATGATATAAAAGATAAAATTAATGCTCCCATACTTTTAGAACCTCCTATTATAAAGGAACTAAAACCCATTATATATGGAGTCATAAAGGGTAGCAAAGCAGATATATATGGAATTAAAGAAAATGATATCATAGAGAGAGTAAATGGGAAAAAACAGCTTACTAGAGTTGATTGTTTTAACCAAATATTAAAGGGAAAAGACCCTGTGATTGAAATAAAAAGGGGTAATGACAAATTTAAATTAAATATAGAAAAAGAAAAAAATGAATCCATAGGAATTATAATGTTATATGATATATCCCTAGAGATTAAAAGAAAAGTAGAAAATATAATAAATAAAAATCATTCAAAGAAACCTTTATTACTGGTTTCTGAATTAAGTGAAGAGATAATGGGGATGTTATTTAAAGATATTAATATAAAGATAGAAGTTGTTAAAAATAATTTTTTTAAGGGAACAATAAAATCAGCAGGGTTGTTGGTTGTGGATGATTTTATAAAAAAGATAAATGAAATAAAAAAACAATTAACTCCAGATTTAATAATACTACCATCAAAACCCTTTGATCATAGGGAGATGGATTTGGTTGGGGATAGTTTATATGATATTGGGGAGAAAGTTTTTATAATATAAATAATAAAGAACTAGAAACAAAGAATAAATAATAAAGAATAAAGAATAGATATGGAGATTTTACTCCCGATGGTCGTAAAATTTCATTGTGTAGGTAGGAGGATTACGAATCCCCCTACAACAAAAAAATAAAAACAAAGTGGCCTAAGGCCACTTTGCACCATATCTATTCTCTATTCTTTATTCTCTATTCTTTATCAGTTAAAACTACCCACTTATCATAAAGTTCTTCAAGCTTATTTTTTAACTGATTATTTTCGTTATGAAGTTCTTGGCTTTTTTCTGGATCTGAGTAAATATCAGGATCACACATTTTCTGTTCAAGGTTTGATATTTGTTCCTCTGTTTCTGCTATTTTAATTTCTAATTTTTCTATTTCTTTTTTTCGTTTTCTGATTTCTCGTTGTCTTTCCTTTTCTTTTCTTCGCTTGGCTTTAAGTTCAGTCTTGGTTACTTTAGGGCCATCATCTTCAACAAAAACTACTTCATTTTTCTTTTTTAAATAATAATTATAGTTTCCTAGATACTCTGTTATGCCCTCTTTTGATAAATCGAGGATTTTATTTGTTGCTTTATTTAGAAAATATCTATCATGGGATATAATAAATACTGTTCCATCATAATTGATTAAGGCATCTTCTAGTACTTCTTTTGAGTCTATATCAAGATGGTTAGTAGGTTCATCCATTAGGAGAAAGTTAGACTTTGAAAGCATTAGTTTTATTAGGGCTATTCTACTTTTTTCCCCACCACTTAGATCACTAATTTCTTTAAATATATCATCACCATAAAATAAAAACTGTGCAAGGATTGTTCTTATATCGTAATGGGTTAAACTTGGATTATAATCCCATATTTCATCTACTATAGTATTTTCAGGATTTAGATTTGCCTGTTCTTGGTCATAGTATCCTATATTAACATGGTGGCCAAGTTTTAATTCTCCTTCATAGTCTTTAATTTTTTTCATTATCATTTTAAATAGGGTGGATTTACCAATACCATTTGGACCTATAAGTCCAACCCTTTCACCTCTATAGATTCTAAAGTTTACATTGTGAAAAAGTTCCACATCATCGAAGGATTTAGAAAGTCCTTCAGCCATTAAAACATCTTCACCACTTTTAACTTTAGGTTCAAAACGAATTTTTGCCTTTTTATTATCTCCACTTGGCTTATCCATTTTTTTCATTTTATCAAGCATCTTCTGTCTACTTTGGGCTTGTCTTATATACCTTTTACCACCATAGGACATAAATCTTGATACGATTTCCTCTTGTCTTTTTATTTCTTTTTGTTGTTCTTCATATTTTTTCCTAAGGAGTTCCATTTCTGTTTTGCGTTTTTTTATAAATGTTGTATAGTTACCTTTATAAATGTTTAACTGGGTATTTTCTAAATAAAATATCTTAGATACAGTTGCGTCTAAAAAATATCTATCGTGGGATATAATAATACAGGCTCCCTTATATTCACTTATATATTTTTCAAGCCAGTTTATGGCATCTATATCAAGGTGGTTGGTAGGCTCGTCAAGGAGTAAAATATCAGGTTTTTCTAGAAGTAACTTTCCCAGTAAAACCCTTGTTTTTTGACCTCCACTAAGTTGATTTATAGGTTGATTAAATTGGGAGTCATCAAATCCCAGTCCCTTTAAAATCCCCTTGATCTCACTTTTATATCCATAACCATTTTGTTTATTAAATTCTTCCGATAGATGGGCATATTCATCCATTAATTTTTCTAAATTATCGGATTCATTTTCACCGGCTATACTTATTTCCTTTTCTAAGGTTCTCAGTTTTTTTTCCATTTCTATAAGGTGGTCAAAAACATGAAGGAGTTCATCAAATATTGTATTATCACTATTAATTTGAGTATTTTGTTTTAAATGACCTAGCTTACAATTTTTAGATATAAATATATCACCGTCGTCTTTAGGGAGTGTACCAGCTATTATATTAAATAAGGTTGATTTTCCAGCACCATTTAGGCCCACCAAACCAACCTTTTCACCATCATTTATTGAAAAAGTTATATTATCTATTATTTTATCTACAATGTAGCTTTTGGATATATTATTACACGATAAAACTATCAAGTGTGCCACCTCGTTTCTTTTGTTTTGGGATAATTAATTATATATTGTTTTATATTAATAGTGTAGAATTCATTCCACGGTTATCATTTTTTAAAAGAATAGATAGTAAAGAATAAAGAATAGATATGGTGTAAAGTGGCCTAAGCCACTTTGTTTATATTATAATAAAATTTTACGACTATAAGGAGTAAAATCTCCTTATCTATTCTTTATTCTCGATTCTTTATTCTTTGATTTTAAAATTTTTCTTTCTTCTTTACCCATTCTTCTTTATTCACAGTTCTTTACTTATAATTTTAGCATAAAAGAAGGCATAATTGAAACGTTTGACACTAAATTATCATGGTGATATAATTACCTTGAATAAGTATCTGTAATTAATTTACAAAAATTAGTAAGTAGGTGATCTAATGGCGAAAGATAATAAAGTATCAATGGCAGTGGTAAGAAGGCTACCAAAATACTATAGATATTTAGGAGAACTAAAGAATAAGGATATAAACAGGATATCATCCCAAGAACTTAGTAGACTGACGGGATTTACTGCTTCACAGATTAGACAAGACTTAAATAACTTTGGGGGCTTCGGTCAACAGGGATATGGTTATAATGTTGAGGAGCTTCACAAACAATTAGCCAATATATTAGGTCTTAAAACCAAGTATAATGCGGTGATCGTAGGTGCTGGTAATCTAGGTCATGCAGTGGGTAACTATAGAGGTTTAGATGATGCTGGGTTAAATCTCCTTGCCTTATTTGATAGAAGTCCTGAAATGGTAGGCAGAAAAATTGGTGATATAGAAGTAAAAAGTGTTGATGACTTAGAGGACTTTATTATTGAAAATAAAGTTGAAATAGGAGTTATAACTACTCCAAAAGAAGGAGCACAGATTATTGCAGATAGGTTTGTAAAAAAAGGAATTAAAGGTATTTGGAACTTTGCTGAAGTTGACCTTAAAGTTCCAGAGGATGTAGTTGTGGAAAATGTACATCTTAATGAAAGTATCTTTACATTATCCTATTTGTTAAAAGAGCAAGGAAAATAAATTTTAATAGTCCTATGGCTAGCCATAGGACTTTAGTGGGGAAAAAATGACAAAAATTTAACAAGAAATTTTGCCAATCATATAGTATCATATAGATGTATGGTGATATTGATATATATAATTTTTAGATAATTTTAAGTATTAAAACTTAATTCAAAATTAAGGAGGGGGAAATTGTGAATTTTAATTTAACTGAAGAGCAAAAAATGGTTAGAAAAGTAATGAGGGATTTTACTGAAAATGAGGTAAAGCCTATAGCAGCAGAAATTGATGAAACAGAAAGGTACCCTAGGGAAACAGTGGATAAGATGGCTAGATACCATATGCTAGGAATACCTTTTCCTGTTGAAAACGGGGGTTCTGGAGGGGATGAAGTATCCTATGCCATAGCTGTAGAGGAATTATCAAGATATTGTGCGACCACAGGGGTTATACTATCTGCCCATACATCCCTTGGATGCTGGCCAATATATAAATATGGAACAGAAGAGCAAAAGGAAAAATATTTAACTAAAATGGCAAAGGGAGAACTGTTAGGAGCCTTTGGGTTAACTGAGCCAAATGCAGGTACAGATGCTTCTGGGCAACAGACAACAGCTGTTTTAGATGGTGACCATTATATATTAAATGGTTCAAAGGTATTTATTACCAATGGTGGACAGGCAGATGTTTACATAATATTTGCTATGACTGATAAATCAAAGGGAACCAGGGGAATAACTGCATTTATAGTTGAAAAAGACTTCCCTGGATTTAGTATAGGAAAAATAGAAGATAAAATGGGAATTAGGGCTTCATCTACATCTGAGCTTATATTTGAAAACTGTAAAGTTCCTAAAGAAAATTTATTAGGTAAAGAAGGAAAGGGCTTTAAGATTGCCATGACTACTCTTGATGGGGGAAGAATAGGTATAGCATCCCAAGCCTTAGGTATAGCTCAAGGAGCATTGGATGAAAGTGTAAATTATATAAAAGAGAGGGAACAATTTGGTAGACCAATAGCTAAATTCCAAGGACTTCAGTGGATGGTAGCTGACATGGAAACTAAAGTAAATGCTGCAAGATGGATGGTATATAATGCTGCATTTAGAAAGTCTCAAGGTCTTTCCTACAGTAAAGAGGCTGCGATGGCTAAACTTTATGCTGCAGAGGTTGCTATGGAGGTTACAACTAAGGCGGTTCAATTACATGGTGGATATGGTTACACTAAAGAGTACCCAGTTGAGAGAATGATGCGTGATGCTAAAATCACTGAAATATATGAAGGTACATCTGAAGTACAAAGAATGGTTATAGCAGCAAATGTATTAAGATAATCTAAAAGGGAGGAATGGGCGATGAATATAATTGTATGTGTTAAACAGGTTCCTGATACAAATGAAGTTAAGATAGACCCTAAAAAGGGAACTTTAATAAGGGAAGGAGTTCCAAGTATTATAAATCCCGATGATATGAATGCATTAGAGGGTGCATTAAGTATAAAGGATAAACATGATGATACGAAGGTAACAGTATTAAGTATGGGACCACCTCAAGCAAAGACTGCCTTAAGGGAAGCTTTAGCTATGGGGGCAGACGAGGCTATACTCCTTAGTGATAGAGCCTTTGCAGGGGCCGATACTTGGGCTACATCAATAACATTAGCAGGAGCTATTAAGAAAATCGGAGACTTTGACATTATATTCTGTGGTAGACAGGCAATAGACGGGGATACTGCCCAAGTTGGACCACAAATTGCAGAACATCTTGACATACCACAAATAACATATGTGGAGGATTTAGAAATAAAGGATGGTAAGATAAAGGCAAATAGAGCCTTAGAAGATGGACATTTTATTATAGAAAGTCAAATGCCAATACTTCTTACTGCAATAAAAGAGTTAAATGAACCAAGATATCCTTCTATTAAGGGAATTTATAAAGCCCATAATGATATGGAAGTGAAGGTATGGACTGTTGATGATATAGTTGTGGATAGAGGAGAAATAGGACTTAATGGTTCGCCAACACAGGTTAAAAAATCTTTCACTCCAGCCACTAAAGGCTCAGGGGAAATGCTAGAGGGTTCAGTTAAAGATACAGTAAGGGATTTGGTTGTAAGACTTAAAGAAAGAAAGATTTTATAATAAGGGGGAGGTATACAAATGGCTATTAAGGTTATTAGCGATAAATGTATTGGATGTGGAGTATGTGTAAATGAGTGTCCATTTAATGCAATAGATATGATAGATAATAAAGCGGTTATAAATGAAAGCTGTACTGCATGTGGAGCATGTATCGAAGCATGTCCCGTAGATGCAATAGAGAAGGAAGAAGTGGCAACTAAAGGAATAGATATAACTAAATATAAAGGTGTTTGGGTATTTGCAGAACAAAGAAATGGCGAACTTTTAAATGTAGCTATAGAATTACTGGGAGAAGGTAGAAAAATAGCTGATAAACTGGGAGTACAGTTAACGGCAGTTCTTTTAGGTAATAACGTTAAAAATATGACAGAGACCCTTATAAAATATGGTGCCGATAAAGTGATCCTAGGAGATCATGAGTTACTTGAAACATATACCACAGATGGATATGCTAAGGTTATATCAGAGCTTATAGAAGATAAAAAGCCTGAAATAATGTTAATAGGGGCTACAAACATAGGTAGAGACTTAGGACCAAGAATTTCAGCTAAGGTAAAAACAGGACTTACAGCGGACTGTACTAGACTTGAAATAGATGATGAAGATAAAAAATTATTACAGACTCGCCCAGCCTTTGGTGGAAACCTTATGGCAACAATAATATGTCCAAAACACAGGCCTCAAATGTCAACAGTAAGACCTGGAGTAATGGAAAAGGCTAAATATGATGAAACTAGACAAGGTGAAGTAGAGGAAATAGAAATAAAACTAACAAAAGATGATATAAAGGCAGTAGTTATAGATACTGTAAAGGCAGAAAAGGAAGAAGTTGCCCTTGAAGAGGCACCAATAATAGTTGCTGGGGGTAGAGGTGTAGGAAATGAAAAGGGATTTGAATTAATAGAAAAGCTTGCTGAGAAATTAGGTGGAGTAGTTGGGGCCAGTCGTGCATCGGTAGATGCAGGTTGGATAGATCAGCCCCATCAAGTTGGTCAAACAGGTAAAACGGTAAGACCAAAACTTTATATAGCCTGTGGTATATCAGGAGCTATTCAACACTTGGCAGGGATGCAATCATCAGACTGTATAGTTGCGATAAATAAAAATCCTGGAGCGCCAATATTTAAGGTAGCGGACTATGGTATAGTTGGTGATTTATATGAAGTAGTGCCAGCATTGATAGAGGCATTAGATAATGTTGATGATATTATGGAAGCATTTAAAACAGTTAATAGTTAATAGATAATAGATAATAGTTAATAGTCAAAAGATTAAAAACAGTACAGAAAAAAAGGATTAGCCTAGGCTAATCCTTTTTTTTGCCTTGTTCTTTGCACTTTGTGCCTGCACACTCCTTTCTGCACTGCTTCTATTTTTTGTCTGAAAACAGAAGGTGTTTTTAATATTATGTCGAAGTCAATAATTGGGATAGATCATAATATTTGAGGATAAGACATAAAATAGGAGGGATATCATTGGAAAAAGAAAGAAAAAGGGATGTAAGATTTGGTATAAGGGCGAGGTTGATGACTATGTTTGTAATACTAATAACGATACCATTGTTAGTATTGGGGATAAGTTCATACATAGCATCTGTAAATTTAACAGAAGGGGAAGTAGAAAATACCACAACCCAGCTAGTAGCTCAAATAAACAGTAGTATTTTAAATTATTTAAATGGGATTGAAAATGGTGTTAAATTAATGGCCAGTAATAAAGATATAAAAGAGATATATTCAAATCCAGATATAATAGATGAGATTCTAATGGATTTTAAAGAATATGAGGAAAGTTATGAAGGGATAAATAACATCTATATAGGAACCTATAGGGGAGATGTGATTTCTAATAAGTATTTAGATACTGAGCCGACTAATAGATCATGGTATAAAAAGGCAAGGGAAGAGAAGAAATTAATTTGGACACAACCATATATAGATAGTGACACTAAAAAGCCTATAATTTCTTTGGCTCATCCCTTATATGATAGAAGCAATAAGTTCATTGGGGTATTGGTAGTAGATGTTGCCCTTGAAAAGTTGGCTAATGTTGTGAATAGTATAGAAGTAGGGGATAATGGTCATGCTTTTATAATTAACAGTGATGGTGAGATAGTAATATATAAAAATGAAGAGGTAGGAAAAAAGGTAGAGGTTAAAGAGATTGTAGATGCAGCAACAAAACAGAAAAGTGGACATGTTACCTATAGATGGAGAGAAAATAATAGGTTAAGAGAAAAAATGGCTGCATTTACAACTCTAGATAAATTGGGATGGAGAGTATTTGGTGCCATATATACTGATGAAATAAAGTTAAAGACAGGAATAATACTTAAAAGAATGTTGATATTTGGAATAACATCACTAATATTAGCATTAATAGGTTCATACATCTATTCTAAAGTTTTAATGAAAAAAATAAATAAAGTCAAGGACATCACAGAAAAAGTGAAGGATAGGAATTTATCATTGAGAATAGAAACAAAATCAAAGGATGAAATAGGAGTTTTATCAAAATACTTTAACAGTATGTTGGATAATATAAGCAAACTAATTAAGGACATTCAGTCTATGGGCTCTGAAGTAACAGGTTCATCTAAACAATTGGCAAGTGTAACAGAAGAAACTAATATTTCCATTGAAGAAGTCACCAAGATAATGGAAGACTTGGCCACAGGTGCCAATGATCAAGTTAGTGATACAGAAAATGGAGTAAAAATAGTAAACTCATTAGATAATAAAATCCAATCTTTGGTTAAAGATAGTAAGGAAATATCAGAGATTACAGAAGATATAAAAGTTAAAAACATAGATGGTTCTAAAAAGGTTGGTGAACTAAGGGAAAAGACAGAATCAAATAATAGGGCAATAGGAGATATAGAAAGGGCAGTGACAAACCTTAGCATTAAAATAAATGATATAGGCGATATATTAGGTACAATATCATCAATATCTGAACAGACTAATTTGCTTGCATTAAATGCTTCTATAGAGGCTGCTAGAGCAGGGGAAGAAGGTCGGGGCTTTGAGGTAGTTGCAAATGAAATAAGAAAACTTGCTGAAGAGTCCAATGGAGCCACCGATGAGATAAGGAACATAATATCTAATGTAAAAGAAGAAAGTGGTAATACGGTAACAACAATGAACCAATTAAAGGAAAGTTCTAAAAGTCAATTTACCTCTGTTACAGATATGAGTAATTCCTTTAAAATGATATCAGATAGTATAAATAAGATAGTTGAAAAAATAAATTCTATAAACCAAGCTGTATATAGTGTAAACAATGACACCGATTTAGTTATAAATACTATAGAAAATATATCATCGGTATGTCAACAGACGGCAGCATCAACAGAAGAAGTAAATGCATCAATGGAGGAACAGTCAGCATCAATGGAAGAAGTCAATAAGGCGGCAGAGAAATTAAGTGGATTAGCTGAAGAGTTAAATAGGGAAATAGGGAAATTTACATTAAATAATAAAGAATAGAGAATAAAGAATAGAGAATTTAGAAACTGAATAATATGTAAAAAAGGATTAGCGCTTTACTTGCTAGTCCTTTTTTACTTTCTTTCTGAAATATGAACCCTCTGGACTTTAGTACTGAATAAAGAAGTGCCAAAGGTGTCTGTATTCTATTTGCATATTTGAAATCATTGTAAAAAAATATAGTTATTAAAACATATTTTGGGTATAAAAATAAAAAAGGATTTCACGATATTATGTCGAAATTAGTAGTAATAGAGAAAAGGGACAATTTTCTTATCAAAGGAGTGATATACGATGAAAAAGAAGCTCAAGATGGGATTATCCCATAAATTAATAGCTATATTTACGGTTATAGTTTTCATTATAATATCAGTTATGGGGGTAAGTTCATATTTTAAGTCCACTAGTATTTTAGAAAATGAATTATCCGATTATTCGGCTGAGACTATTGGACAAACTAAGGAATCCATTAAGGCTTATTTCCATGGGTTAGAAAGAAGTATAAAGATGATTTCCAAAGATCCAAATGCCAAAGTTATAATAGATAATCCAGATTATGCAGTTTGGCTTGAGGGCGCATTAGAATCCTATATGGAAGCAAATGAAGATGTTAATGCTGTTTATTTAGGTACGAAAACTGGGGAATTTTACCTTGAGCCTAATCCCACTGAATTAGATCCCACAACAAGGCCATGGTATATAAAGGCTAAAGAAGAGGATAGGCTTATTTGGACTGATCCATATGAAGATGAAAATGAAGCAAATAAAGGTAATATGGTTATAACGGTTGCAGCTCCAGTATATAATGAAGATGAGTTTATAGGAGTAATGGGGGCGGACATATCCCTAGAGCAATTATCGAAAAAAATAAATGAAATAAAAATAGGTAAAAAGGGTTATGTATATTTATTAGATGGGAATAATAAAGTGATTGCCCATAGGGATAAAAGTAAGTTGAATGAACTACTTCCAATAGAAAACTTAAGGGAAGCTATTAATAACAAAGATAAAGGGGTAGTACCATATAGTGTTAAAGAAAATGGTGACAACGTAGAGAAGTTTGGAGTATTTAACAGAATAGATGGAGTTGATTGGACTATTGTGGGAAATATTTATAAGGATGAGATATCCGATGATACAAGCTCTATATTGACGACTAATTTGGCTATTGCTATTATTTCTATTATAATGTCAATAATTGTTATTTATATAGTATCAAAAAGGATTACTAAGCCAATAGAGAAATTAAGGGATAGTATGGAGATAATTAAATCTGGGGATTTCACTAAAAAAGTCAATATTAAATCTAAAGATGAAATAGGAGATTTAGCTGATGGATTTAACATTATGGTAGATAATCTGTCTAATTTAGTTAGAAGAATAAAGAAGGTTTCAAATAATGTAAGTTCGTCATCAGAAAGTCTTGCATCAACTTCAGAAGAAACCAGTGCTTCTGCAGATGAGGTATCAAGAACAGTTGAGGAGATAGCCCATGGAGCCAGTGAACAGGCGGCGGATGCAGAAAATACTGCAAAAACAACTTATAGTCTTGATGGAAAAATAAAGAGATTAGTGGATAATAGTGATGAAATGTTTGAGTTTGCTAAAACCGTTATGAAGGAAAATAGTGATGGAACTAAAGCCATAAAGGAATTGGAAGAAAAAACTAAGCTAAATAATGATGCAACTAATAAAATAGAAGAGGCTATATTAGGATTAGACGATAAATCTAAAAACATCAATAATATAGTTGAAACTATATCATCAATAGCAGAGCAAACCAGTCTTTTATCATTAAATGCATCGATAGAGGCGGCTAGGGCTGGGGAGGCAGGTAAAGGATTTGCCGTAGTTGCAGATGAAATAAGAAAGCTTGCCGATAGTTCAAATGAAGCTACTGAAGAGATAAAAAATATTATTTTAAGTATTCAAAATGATAGTAATAACACGGTGAACATAATGGGAGAAGTAAAACAAAGGTCCGGTGAACAAAGTAAGTCAGTTGCAGATATGACTGAAACATTTACATCAATATCCGGCTCAATAGAGAAAATAACAGAAAAGATTGAGTATATAACTAAATTTGTAAATGATGTAAATAAGGATAAGGATAGTATAGTAGAATCTATAGAAAACATTTCGTCTGTATCAGAAGAAACAGCAGCAGCTTCACAAGAAGTAAGTGCATCAATGGAAGAACAATCATCGGCTGTTGAACAGGTGGCAAGTGCTGCCGAGGATTTAAGAAATCTAGCTAAGGAACTTGATGAGGAGATAAATAGATTTAAAGTGTAAGTTTAAGTCTCAGTTTTATTAAAAGAATTTTGCCTTTGGCAAAATTCTTTTCTTTTTTTTACTTAAACTTAAACTTAGACTAAAACTTAACCTCAATATATTTTTATAGAAAAATAGATATAATATGATACAATTGATGATATAATTAAGAACTCTGGAGGTTTTCTATATGAAGGTAGTAGCCCTTGTGGGGGAAAGTGGAAGTGGAAAAAGTTACAAGGCAATATCGGTAGCAAAGGATTTAGGTATAGAATATATAATAGATGATGGATTACTTATAAAGGGGACTAAGATAATAGGTGGAAAATCTGCCAAAAGGGAAAGGTCCACAGTTTCAGCAGTTAAGAGAGCCATATTTATGGATGACAAACATAAAAAACAAGTAAGGGATGCAATAGATGTCATAAGACCTAAAGGAATACTTATCTTAGGGACGTCAGATAAGATGGTGAAAAAGATAGCATTAAATTTAGGATTGCCTGAAATATCTAAAACAATATATATAAGGGACATATCTACAGAAGATGAAATTAATATAGCCAAGGGTCAGAGGACCAAAGAAGGTAAACACGTAATTCCAGTACCTACATTTGAAATAAAAAAGGATTTTTCAGGGTATTTTATGGACACTTTAAAAATTTTTACTAAAAGAGGTAATGGAATAAGGGAAAGAATTTATGAAAAGAGTGTGGTACGCCCTACATTTAGTTACCTAGGTAACTATACAATCTCAAGGAAAGTAATAATTGATTTGGTGAAATACGGAGCTAAAAAAACTTCAGATATATCCAAAGTATATAATATATATGTGGATAACTTAGAAAATGGGGTGTTGATAACAGCAGATACTGAAATAATATATGAAAAACCTATAAGAGAAGTAATAAAAAAGCTTCAAGAAAATATAATTAGAGAAGTAGAAATGATGACATCCCTTAATATATTGGCTGTTAATATAAAGGTCATGAAGTTAAAGAAGAAAGAACTTAAAGAAAAGAATAAAGAATAGAGAATAAAGAATAGATATGGTTATTTTACTCACTTTGTTCGTAAAATTAAATTATAATAAAAACATATGGAAACTGCGTTTCCATTGTAGGGGCCAGGCATGCCTAGACCCTACGTTTATTTTGTTGTTGGGGGATTCGTAATCCCCCAACCTATATAATGAAATTTTATGACCGTAGGGAGTAAAATAACCATAATCTATTCTCTATTCTTTAATTAAAAAAGTGTAATATTTATTTACAAATTATAACCTCCTATGTTATAATGCCAATGTAATATAAATTAGAAAATAAAAGTGTTTATAGGTTTCCAACTCCAAACATAGTGTTTTTTTATGAATTAAGGAAAACCTTTTCTTTAGATTCGTAAAGTTAATTATTTAACAATCAAGCATTATGTTGGATAAAATATAAAACCTACTATTAGAAGGGGGACTTAAAGATGTCTTATGTTCAAGATGTACTAAAGAAATTAAAGGAAAGAAATGCCCACGAACCAGAATTTTTACAGGCAGCGGAGGAAGTACTTAAGTCTTTAGAGCCAGTTATTGAAAAACACCCAGAATACGTTAAAGCAAATCTTTTGGAGAGAATGACTGAGCCAGAAAGAGTTATAATGTTTAAAGTACCATGGACTGACGACGAAGGTAATGTTCAGGTAAATAGAGGTATGAGAGTTCAATTTAATGGATCTATTGGACCATATAAAGGTGGACTTAGATTCCATCCATCAGTTTATCTTGGAATTATTAAGTTCTTAGGATTTGAGCAAATATTTAAGAACTCACTAACAGGACTTCCAATAGGTGGAGGTAAAGGTGGTTCTGACTTTGATCCAAGGGGTAAATCAGACGGAGAGGTAATGAGATTTTGCCAAAGTTTCATGACAGAATTATTTAGACATATTGGACCAGACGTTGACGTTCCAGCAGGAGATATAGGAGTTGGAGCAAGGGAAATCGGATACTTATACGGTCACTATAGAAGACTTAGGGGAGCATTTGAAAATGGAGTGCTTACTGGTAAAGGATTAGCTTATGGTGGTAGTTTAATTAGACCAGAAGCTACAGGTTTTGGGGCAACTTATTTCTGTGAAGAAATATTAAAGCATGAAGGAGAAACTTTCAAAGGAAAAACAGTTGCACTATCAGGATTTGGTAATGTTGCTTGGGGTGCTGCTCAAAAGATAACTGAATTAGGTGGTAAAGTAGTTACTCTTTCAGGTCCAGACGGATATATATATGATCCAGATGGTGTTAAGGGTGAAAAAATAGATTATATGTTAGAAATGCGTGCTTCTGGTAGAGATAAAGTACAAGACTATGCTGATAAGTTTGGTGTAGAGTTCTTCCCAGGAGAAAAGCCATGGGGTGTAAAGGTTGATATAGTAATGCCATGTGCTACTCAAAATGAGATCTTAATGGAAGATGCTAAGAAGATAGTTGAAAATGGTGTTAAGATTATAACAGAGGCTTCTAACATGCCAACAACTAACGACGCATTAGACTATGTAATGGATAATGGAATAATAGTAGGCCCTGGTAAAGCTGCTAATGCAGGTGGGGTTGCAACTTCGGCTCTTGAAATGTCTCAAAATAGTATGAGAATAGCATGGACAGAAGAAGAAGTTGATGCTAAACTTCATCAAATCATGATAAATATCCATAAAAATGCTATGGAAGCTGCAGAAGAGTATGGTTTCGGTTATAACTTAGTTGCAGGTGCCAATGTAGCAGGATTTAAAAAAGTTGCAGAGGCAATGTTAGCTCAAGGAGAATACTAGAATTAAAGAATAAATAATAGAGAATAAAGAATAGATTAGGAAATCTTCGAAATAATTCGAAGCTACCATTTTAAATTTAAAAAACAAAGTGGCAAAGTCCACTTTGTTTTTGTTGTGTTTTTGTTGTTTTTGTTGTTTTTGTTGTTTGTGGTGTTTTTGTGTTGTTGGGGGATTCCCAATCCCCCAACTTTTTCTTACATTTTAAACTTTTTAATTTCTTTATTTAATTCCTTTGCAAGTTCATTTAATTCTTTAGCAGAGTGGGCAACTTTATCGATTGTTGTTGTTTGTTGCTCTATAGATGCGCTAACTTCTTCTGCTGAAGCTGCCGTTTCTTCTGATACAGCTGAGACATTTTGTATGGCAAAGACTATATTGTCCTTATCTTTACTTAAATCATCAATAAATGAACCTATATTATTCATTTTATTAGTTATATCCTCTATTGTACCGTATATATTATTGAAGGATTCGTTAGCTTCCCAAACTGCTTTATCCTGTTCTTCAGACATATTTTTAACTTCTTTAACAGTTTCCACACTATCTATAGCTTTAGATTGTATATCTACTACTATTTTCTTTATTTCATCAGATGCATCACTGGAACCTTCAGCTAATTTTCTGATTTCATCCGCTACCACAGCAAAGCCCTTCCCGGCTTCCCCAGCTCTAGCTGCTTCTATTGATGCATTTAATGATAAAAGGCTTGTCTGTTCTGCTAATGAATTAATAGTTTCTAATATATTTCCTATATTTTTAGTCTTTTCATTTAATTCATTAATAACCTGTTCAATTTTTTCTGTTGACATATTACTTAATTCAGATTTTTCTTTAAGACTATCTATAACTGTTATACCATTTTTACTAATGTCTACAACTTCAGTTGCAGATTTTGCCATATCATTATTTATGTTAAGGAGTTCGTTAAACTTAGTATCTAACTCTGCTGCAAGTTTAGCTCCTTGTTCCATTTCTATGGCCTGTTCATTAACACCTTTAGCTATTTCATCTACAGCAGTAGAGGCTTCATCTATAACTACAGAGGCATTATCCGATGAATTGGCAAGATTATCTGCAGAGTCTAAAAGAGTTTCACTAATATTATTACTTGTAGTAATTAAATCCTTTATATTAGTAACCATTATATTAAACTTAGAAGCGATCTCTCCAACTTCATCATTTGTTTTTATATTTAGTTTAGCTGATAGGTTTCCATTTGCAACTGAGCTTAGGCCATTTAATATTAGAGGAACTTTTCTTAACATAAACTTTGTTAATAACAATATTAATGCACTTAGTAATATACAACCTATGATATAAGTAGCTATAACAGTTTTTCTCACATTATTTACATAACTATCTATATATTCAGAAGGGATAATCATACCAACGGACCAACCATTTTCTTCAACAGGAACATAGGCTATGTATTTATCAGTTCCATCTAGATTGTAGGCTTCAACACCTTTCTCTCCTTTTAGCATTTTTTCCCCAAGGAGACTAAAATCTTCAGATATATCTGTAACTTTTTTCTCTAATATCCAATCCTTATTAGGGTGATATACTACTGTCCCTTTGTTATCTATTAGCATAGAGTAACTATTTTTCCCTATTTTATATTTGGACATTATTTCAGATAATCTAGTTATATATACATCAAGGGCTGACGCACCTATAGCCTTTGAACCATTAAATATTGGAGTCACAACGCTTATAACGGTTTTTCCTGTAACACCATCTATATATGGTGCAGTAAAGTGAGTTTCTCCCTTACTTATTGCCCTTGTATACCAGGGCTTCTTCGATAAATCAAATTCATTAGGTACAGTATATGACCTATCATTACTTATAAAACTATTATTATAATCTAATGCTAAATATGCAAGACCTAAATCTTTATCGGAATTTTTGATATTTTCCAATGTTGTAGCTACAGAGTCATAGCTAGGAAGAGTTTTTACTTCTTCTCTATCTATTATTCCTATTGTATCGTTAATATAATTTGTAAAGCTAGCAGTATTTGACATAGTCTTTGTAATGTTTCTCTTATCGGAAAAGAAATTATTTACCCTTGATGTAATTTCCTCGGATTTATTTATTACTTCCCCTAAAGCTATTTCTTTAATATTATTACTAACCCTCTTATCTATAATAAGACCCGAAACTAGAAAGATCAATATTACCAGAGGTAATATTATTAATAATAATTTGTTAGATATACTTGATTTTAATTTCAAATTTAATTCCTCCTTCTTTTTATATTTCAAAATGTCATTATTACAATATTCGACATAAAAACACAAAATCCTTTAATAAAATTGAAATTTTTTCAAAATATAGATGATAAAAGCTTTTATCATCTATATTAGTTAGGAGTAACGAATCAATAAAATATACCGATTAAATCCTAGGATTTAATCGGTATATTTTATTGCAAACTCCACTCTATTCATTTTTAAGTCTTGTAGCTGGGGTTTTTCATTTATATACCATTTGTATGTACTATTTAAACCTTCCTCTAAACCAATTTTAGGTACATATAAATTATGATATTTTAATTTTTCTATATTGAAAAGATAAGTAACATCTCTAAATGGGAAAAACTCCCTTGGACTAATAGCTGCTGTACTATAGTCAACTTTATGAATCTTAACTTTTTTATCCATAACCTTTAATGCAGTCTTAACTAGATATTCCCAAGTTATTTGTTCTCTATGGGTTACATTATATACCTCTCCTATAGATTTATTACAGTATATTGCACTTTCAAAAACCCTTACTAAATCATTAATATGAATAAATTGAGTTTTATTATAACCCTTTGGAATAGGGATATCTAATCCCTTATTTATTCTATCAAATAGATAAACTTCTCTATATAGATTATTGCCATCTCCATAAATATATGTTGGTCTAAAAATCGTAATAGGAAAGTTATCTGTTTTATATAGATCAAATAAATAATCCTCTGCTTTTTTCTTATTTAATCCATAATCATTCCAATTATTATTAAATCCCCGAGGATAATCTTCAGCAACCATTTTTTCAGTAGGCTTATATACAGCCCCAGAACTACAAAAGATATATCTTTTAAGTTTACTAGTATTTATAACAGAAGTAAGTTTTTCTACATCTTCGGATGTGTAGGCAGAAATATCAAATATAACATCGTATCTTTTATCTAATAGACATTTTTTCAAATCATCTGGAGAAAGTCTATCTCCTACAATATGATTTCTTATACCTTCATAGTTTACCTTTTTTATGCCTCGGGTAAAGATATCAACAGTATTTCCTTCATTAATCATATGCTTTGCTATAGAACTACTAACAAACTCAGTACCTCCCATAACTAGTATTTCCATTTTAATACCTCCTAAAGTATATTAAAATTCAAAATAACTACGAACCCACTTATAACATAAATCTAGATCTTTATCATTTACTAAATCTGAACGATGTTCAAACAATATTCTAATGTTTGGATTTATATTAGACATTATTTTTAAATAAGAATCTATATTAGCCCATCCATCTTTTGTATTTTGATTAGGGAGTACTGGAAAGTGTCTATCTTTAAGGGTTTTTCTCACACGAACATTAGAAATGTGAAGAAGATAAGTATACTTAGCCATATTCTGTACAAACTTTATAGAATCAAAGTTAGGGTTTACTTTATCCATAACATGGAGTCTTCCAGTATCTAGGCATAATTTTATATTAGTGTATTTTTTTAATAAATTTTCTAATAAATCTTCTTCATAAAAATACTTATTTAAATAATCATGTTCTAAGACTATTTGAACGTTATATTTATCTGACAAACGGGATAATTTTTCAAAGGCATTAATACAATCTTTTCTAAAATCTTCAAAGGAATAATCTTTTTCAAAAATGAATTCATTATCATAGGTAAATGCCCATGTATCAAAATTAAAATCATCATTAAGAATTACTGGTTTTGGAAAGTGCATAACCATGTATTTGGCATTAATATCTGTAGCAAACTTCAGTTCCTTTTCTATAGCATTAAAGGCATCAAGGCGTTCATCTTTGTCCTTTGATAGAATTAAAGGATCTCTGTATTTGTATATCTTTTTTCTTAAAGGAAAATGAATACCTATATTGAAATCATCGGTTTTAGCTATATTCTTTAGTTTATTAACCTCTTCATCACTAAAAAGACAAAATTCTATACCATTAATAAAATTGCGGAAGTCTCTTTTGTACTTTTTATCATCAAAAAATCCATGCATTCCAATTGAATATTCTGTCAAAATATTTCCTCCTTTTGTTGAAATCGTAGAAATATATTAGTTGTTGGGGGATTCGTAATCCCCCAATCTATCTTAATTATATTATAATATGATAAAATATATAAATAAAATTAATATTACTTATGCTGAATATAAGGAGAGGTTATATGATTGTAAATATGGAGCTCTATAAGGTCTTTTATTATGTGGTAAAAGCAGGGAGTATATCAAGGGCTGCAAAGGACCTATATATAAGCCAACCGGCTGTAAGTCAATCTATAAAGCAATTGGAGACGGAATTAGGAGGTAGAGTTTTTTTTAGGACATCAAAGGGGATTAGACTTACAAGTGAAGGGGAAGTATTGTTTAAATATATAGAGCAAGGATATGACTTTATAATGACTGCTGAAAATAAATTTTTAGAAATGAGAAATCTAGTTAAGGGACAGTTGAGAGTAAGTACAAGTGATACATTATGCCAATATTACCTATTGCCTTATCTTAAGGAATTTCATAGTAGATATCCTGACATAAATATAAAAATAAATAATCAAACTACCCCTGAAACTATAAAACTTTTAAAATCAGGCAAGGTAGATATAGGTATTGTAACATTACCAATAAAAAATGATAAAAACTTTTTGATAAAGGAAGTTTTTGAGATTGAAGATTGTTTTGTATGTGGAGAGAAATATAAATTTTTAAGTGATGAAATCATAGAATTAAAAAAACTATTAGAATATCCTATATTATTGTTACAAAGGGATAGTAACACTAGAAAATTATTTGATAAATATATTAGGGAACATGGATTTAATATAACACCAGATATAGAAATAGGAAGTTCAGATCTCTTGATTGAATTTGCTAAAATAGGCCTTGGGATATCTTATGTAGTAAAGGATTTTATAAAGGATAAACTAGAAAAAGAAGAGCTATATGAAATAAAAACAAAAGAGAAAATGCCTAAAAGAAGTATAGGATTAGTAACCCATAAAAATTTTCCAGTATCAGCTGCTGCTAAAGAGTTTATGGAGTTATTGTAGGAGTTAATAGTGTTTAATAGGATATATTAAGGTTATATTTATATATATAGGAAAAATCAGTTTTAGCTTAAGTTTTAGTCTTAGTAAATACAACTAGCTTTGCCTTTAACAAAGCTTTTACTCAAACTAAGACTTAAGCTAAGACTCAAAATAATAGGGAGGAAAAACTATGGATTATAATATAATAGAGAAAGATAATAAAATAATAATAGAAAATGTGAGTGACTTTGAACCTAAACATATATTTGAGTGTGGACAATGTTTTAGATGGAATGAAGAGGATGATGGAAGTTATACTGGGGTAGCCCATGAAAAAGTTATTAACGTGAAAAAAGAGGAAAATAATATTATTTTGTCTAATACTAATAGAGAGGATTTCAATAATATTTGGTATGAATATTTTGATTTAGATAGGGACTATAAAGCTATAAAGGAAGAATTATCTAGGGATGAAGTATTAAAGAAATCAACGGACTTTGGCTATGGAATAAGAATATTAAATCAAGACCCTTGGGAAATTTTAATATCCTTTATAATATCGGCAAACAATAGAATACCTAGAATAAAGGCTGCAATTGAATTATTGAGTGAGAAATATGGTGAATATATAGAGGAATACAATGGAAAGAAATATTACAGTTTCCCTAAACCAGAAGATATTACAGAAAAGTCTGTGGAAGATATAAAAAATTGTAAAACAGGCTTTAGGGCAAGATATATAGTAAATGCAGCAGATATTGTAGCCAGTGGTCAAATGGACATATATGCAATTAAAAATCTAACAACAGAGGATGCTAGAAAAGAACTTATGTTATTTTCTGGGGTAGGACCTAAAGTATCAGATTGTATTATGTTATTTTCAATGGATAAATATGATGCTTTCCCAATAGATGTATGGGTAAAAAGGGTTATGGAATACTTTTATCTAGATGAGGATACCAAACTTAAGGATATACAAAAATATGCTCAAAATAAATTTGGTAAATATGCAGGCTTCGCTCAGCAATATTTGTTTTATTATGCAAGGGAACTTAATTTAAAGAAGAATGGGTAAAAAAGAAAGAAGAAATTTTAAAAAGCAAAGAATAAAGGAATGGAGAATAAAGAATAGATAAGGAAACCTTTGACTGAAGTCAAAGCTCCTATCGTGTTGTTGGGGGATTCGTAATCCCCCAACTTATATAATAGAATTTTACGACCGCAGGGAGTAAAATAACCATATTTATTCTTTATTCTTTATTATCTATTCTCTAATTTATGAAAAGGGAGAAAAGAATATGCTAGGAACTGTTGTAAATTCTATATTAATTATTGTAGGGGCCCTGATAGGGGTATTACTTAAAAATGGACTAAAGGATAACTATAAGGATACTATAATAAATGGGTTAGGTCTTACGGTTATTGTATTGGGGCTAAAGGATGCCCTTACGGCTGAAAATACTTTATTGGTTATATTAAGTGTAGCAATAGGAAGTTTTATTGGAGAATTACTAAATATAGAAAAAAATTTAGAGAAGTTTGGTGACTTTATAGAAAAAAAGATGGGCAAAGGTGATTCTAATTTTTCAAAGGGGTTTGTAACAACCTCTCTTATTTATTGTGTTGGAGCTATGGCAATAACAGGGGCTTTAAAAAGTGGTCTTACAGGGGAGCACGATACATTGATTGCAAAGGGAGTAATCGATGGAATTACAGCTATAGTATTTGCATCTACTTTAGGAATAGGTGTAATGTTTTCTTCTGTATCGGTGTTTTTATATCAAGGGCTTATAACTATTTCTGCAGTTTATTTAAAAGATTATCTTTTAGAACCATCTGTTCAAGCCAATATGGTGGCCGTTGGAGGTATACTTATTATGGCTATATCAATAAATATATTAGAGATAAAAAAAATAAAGGTGGGGAATATGTTACCAGCAGTATTTATACCGTTGGTTTATTATGCTATTATGAACCTTTAGTTTAAAGAATAAAGAATAGAGAATAAAGAATAGATGAGGGAACCTTCGACTGAAGTCGAAGCTACATTAGATTAAAGAAGAATGGGTAAAGAAGAAAGAAGAAATATAAAGACAAAGAATAGAGAATAGATAATGAGATTTTACTCCCGTTGGTCGTAAAATTTCATTATGTAGGGACAGGGCATGCCTGGACCTAAGTTGTTCATTATTTTTTTATAAAATAGTAGCTCCGAATTCATTCGGAGGTTTCCATATCTATTCTCTATTCTTTATTATTTATTCTCTAAACTAAACTTGTTATGAAAAAAATAAATAATGGGAGATATATGAATAAAAATAGCAATAATTGAGAATAATCACAGTTGGTGGTTATTTTTATGCTTTTACGGGATTTGCTAAGTAATAGTCTATTATGTAATATATTAATTGTAAGTATTAGCACTCGTTAATGTTGAGTGCTAATAATAAAAAGTAAGTAAATGAATTTAAATTTATTATACAAAATAAGGAGGGTAATAAAATGACTATCAAGCCATTAGGTGACAGAGTTGTAATTAAAAAAGTTGAAAAAGAAGAAACTACAAAAAGTGGGATAGTATTACCTAACTCAGCTAAGGAAGAACCTAAAATAGCTGAAATTATAGCAGTAGGACCAAAGGTAGAAGAAAAAGGTGAAATAAAAGTCGGAGATAGGGTTATATTCTCTAAGTTCTCAGGAACAGAAGTTGAAGCAGATGGTGAAGAATATACTATATTGAAGTCAATAGATATTTTAGCAGTTGTTGAGTAATAAGGTTATATTTAAATCTTTATAAATCGAAAAGGGAGTGAATAAATTATGGCTAAAGAAATAAAATTTAGTGAAAATGCTCGTCGTGCCATGGAAAAGGGTATTAATAAATTAGCAGATACAGTTAAAGTGACATTAGGACCAAAGGGTAGAAATGTTGTTTTAGATAAAAAATTCGGATCACCACTTATAACTAATGATGGTGTTACTATAGCAAGGGAAATAGAACTTAAAGATCCATATGAAAATATGGGGGCACAGCTGGTTAAAGAAGTAGCAACAAAAACTAATGATGTTGCAGGTGATGGTACTACTACAGCTACATTATTAGCTCAAGCTATAATAAGAGAAGGACTTAAAAATGTTGCAGCCGGTGCAAACCCAATGATCTTAAGAAAGGGTATACATAAGGCTGTTGATGTTGCAGTAGAAGGAATAAAAGCTGATTCAAAACAAATAGCTGATAAAGAATCAATAGCTCAAGTTGCATCTATTTCAGCAGCTGATGAAGAAATAGGTAACTTAATAGCAGAAGCTATGGAAAAGGTGGGAAAAGATGGTGTTATAACTGTAGAGGAATCAAAAACTATGGGAACTACTTTAGATGTAGTTGAAGGTATGCAGTTTGATAGAGGTTATTTATCACCATATATGGCAACTGATACAGAAAAAATGGAAGCTTTATTGGAAGATCCATATATATTAATAACAGATAAGAAAATAACAAATATTCAAGATATATTACCAGTACTTGAGCAAATAGTACAACAGGGCAAACAACTGTTAATTATAGCAGAAGATATAGAAGGGGAAGCTTTAGCAACATTGGTTGTAAACAAAATAAGAGGAACTTTCAATTGTGTTGCAGTTAAGGCTCCTGGATTTGGTGATAGAAGAAAAGAAATGTTAAGCGATATAGCTACATTAACAGGGGGAGAAGTTATCTCTGAAGAGTTAGGATATGACTTAAAAGAAACTACATTAGAAATGTTAGGAAGAGCTAGTACAGTTAAAGTAGAAAAAGAGAACACCACTATAGTTGATGGTGCTGGAGAAGAAAGTGCCATTGAAGATAGGGTAAGACAAATAAAAGCTCAAATAGAAGAATCAACTTCAGAATTTGATACAGAGAAATTACAGGAAAGATTAGCTAAGTTAGCCGGTGGAGTTGCAGTAATCCAAGTTGGTGCAGCAACTGAAACTGAAATGAAAGAGAAAAAATTAAGAATAGAAGATGCTTTAGCTGCTACGAGAGCTGCTGTAGAAGAAGGTATAGTAGCCGGTGGTGGAACAGCATTACTTAATGTAGTTCCAGCTGTAGAAAAGTTAATTGATGAAGTTGAAGGTGATGTAAGAACAGGAATTAAGCTTATAAGAAGAGCACTAGAAGAGCCAGTAAGACAAATAGCTGAAAATGCTGGATTAGAAGGTTCAGTTATAGTGGAAAGAATAAAAGCAGAAGGAAAAGGTATTGGCTTTGATGCATTAAATGAAAAATATGTAGATATGATAAAAGCTGGTATAGTTGACCCAACTAAAGTTACAAGATCAGCACTACAAAACGCAGCATCAGTAGCTGCTATGGTATTAACCACTGAAAGTGTAGTTGCCGATGAAGAAGAAGAAAATGATGCCCCAATGGGTGGCGGAATGCCAGGAATGGGCGGCGGAATGCCAGGAATGATGTAGTTTAAAAAAGGTGGCGAAGTGCATGCCACCTTTTTTAATTGTTAATTTTTAATTGTGAATTGTTAATTGGTTTGGTGATAGAGGGTTTTTATATAATTCCCTCGTTGTTGGGGGATTCGTAATCCCCCAACTTTGTAAGGCCTGAATATATTCAGGCCTGTTTTAATGCCCTATAGTATAGAATAGTAATAAAACTATTTTAAGGAATATAATATACAGTATAATAGGTCTTCTAAAGAGAGTCTAAAGTTTCAATATATTGAAGTCTAAACACTTATGGTATAATAATGTTAATAATACCATATAAAGGAGGTAACTATGGAAATAGGCATAATAGAAATTATAGCTTTAATACTTTTTAATATAGACATTATTAGAACTAAGAAGATTGAAGGATGGTTTGTATATCTAGGATATATTTCATTTATCCCTGGTTTAATAGGCACCTTATTACTATCATTTAGTATTGTTAATAGTTTTGATGACTTAAAAATAAAAATAATAAGACTTACATTTTGGTTATTGATGTTGATATTAGGAGTTAATATTTTAAGAAGAAGTGATCAAAATTAGTTTAAGCCTTAGATAATATCCAATTCCACATAAGCTAAGGGTATCATCAATCACCCTAAACCTCCAATAATTAACAATTAACCATTAACAATTAAAAAAGCGACCACGTTTCCGGTCGCTTTTGTCTATATCAAATTGCTAAACTTATTATAAACATCCTTAACTTCCCTATCACTGACTAATTTTGTTTTAATCCAGCCCCGTTTATCTATGGCATCATATAGAGAGAATTCGTTTTTTTGGTTATTAGATAGACACTCAGAAAAAATATTTCGTAAAACTGGGCATGATGATTCCATTAATGCATTATTATAATCATTGCATATTTTTTTTTCCGATGACATTAAATCAAATAGAAGATCCTTTTCTGATAAAGTTTTATTAAACATGATAAAACCCCTTTCGCCGAAGCGGTGGCTTCGGAATTGTTAATTTTTAATTGTTAATTGTTAATTGTTAATTTTGGTGATTTAAAGTTTTTGCCTTGGACCGGCGCTTCGGAATTTTAAATTGTAAATTTTAAATTATAAATTGGTTTTATGTCTTCGTTATTGGGGGATTACGAATCCCCCAACAACAGGATTGGTGGTGTTTATAGTTTTTTGGTTATTAGTTATTCTTTTGTTTTAAACCAATTTTATTTTCGGCTCTTTCCCACCACTTTCAGGGCGAGAGGGCTGAATATATTCAGCCCCTACATAACAAAATTTGTAGCTTCGAATTCATTCGAAGATTTCCATATTTATTCTTTATTCTCCATTCTTTATTCTTTGCTTTTAAAATTCTTCTTTCTTCTTTACCCATTCTTCTTTAGATTAAGTAAGATAGTAATAGATGATAATTATCCCTATGTTTCTTACTTGCTTCATGGCAGATATTTTTTAGCTCACAATCTAAAAAAGACCCAGCTAGATTTAAATATTTTTTATAAAGTAAAGCTTCTTCGTTTAATTGTTCCTCTAATAGTGAAAGTAACTTGGTATCTAATTCTCTTTTTGAGCTAATGTTGGCCATAATATCCCTCCGTTATGAAAATCGATAGATTTATTTGTAATATTATTATTTAACAATAACCATAATATATAGCATGAAATAAATGAAATGACAAACAATAAAATAGTTTAAATGAAAATTATGTTATAATATACATTAATAAAGCTATAAGGAGTGAAATGATGTCATTAGAAGAAAAATACCAGAAATTGCATCAAATAATAAAAGAATTAAAAAAAGTAGTTGTAGCTTTTTCAGGGGGAGTAGATAGTACCCTTTTATCAAAAGTATGTTATGATGTATTAGATAATAATGCTAAGGCAATAACTGTATTAGGTCCAATGCATCCATCTAGGGAGATAAATGAAGCTAAGGAGTTTAGTAGATCAATAGGAATAGATCATAAAATGATTAAGATAAATGAGAGGGAGTTTAAGGATCTATTTAAAAATAATCCAACTGATAGATGCTATATATGCAAGAAAAAAGTATTTACATCAATAAAACAAGAAGCTAAAAGCTTAGGAATTAACTATGTATTAGACGGCTCCAATGTTGATGATTTGGGAGATTATAGACCAGGAATGAAAGCTATAGAAGAGTTGGAAGTTAAAAGTCCATTAAAAGAAGCTGGATTTACTAAAGATGATATAAGGGCATTATCTAAAAAGTTAGGGTTACCAACGTGGGATAAGCCAGCATTTGCTTGTCTTATAACGAGAATTCCATACCATAAAGAGATAACTAAAGATAAACTTAAAATGATCGAAAATGCTGAAGACTATTTGAGTAGTATAGGTTTTAAACAATATAGAGTAAGACATCATGGGGATATGGCTAGAATAGAAGTTTCTAGAGATGAAAGAAATAAATTTTTTAATATGGAATTAATGGACAAGATATCGGGTAAATTAAAAGAGATTGGATTTACCTATGTAACAATGGATTTAGAGGGATATAGTCAAGGGAAAATGAACACTTTCATTAAAGAAGAAAGTGTAAAGTAAGAAAGAAGAAAGATAAAAGCAAAGAATAAAGAATGAAGAATAGAGAATAGATAAGGAGATTTTACTCCCGATGGTCGTAAAATTTTATTAGAATAGAAACAAAGTGTCCTAGGCCACTTTGCACCATATCTATTCTTTATTCTCTATTATCTATTCTTTAAAAAAAGAGGGTGGTGTTTGAAGTGACAAATGAAGATATAAAGAAGATACTGGAAGGTGTAAAAGATGGTAATGTGGATATAGATTCTGCTATGGATAGACTTAAGGATCTTCCCTTTGAAGATTTAGGTTATGCTAAGATTGACCATCATAGGGGTCTTAGAAATGGATACCCTGAAGTTATATATTGTCAAGGAAAGTCTATAGAACATATAAAGGGTATTGTGGAGAAAATGTTATTAAGGGAAAATAATATATTATTAACTAGGGCAAATATTGATATATATAATGCAATAAAAGAAATAACCGATGATGTGGAGTACCATGAGCTAGCTAGAATAGTTCTAGTTAAAAAAAGGGAAATTGGAACAACAGATAGTAAAATACTAGTTGTAACGGGAGGCACTTCCGATATACCAGTGGCAGATGAGGCTTATATAACTGCTAAGGTTTTAGGCAATAGTGTAGACAAACTCTATGATGTGGGGGTTGCTGGAATACATAGACTATTATCCCATAGGGAAAAACTAGATGAAGCAAATATAATAATCGTAGTTGCAGGTATGGAAGGGGCCTTAGCCAGTGTAGTTGGAGGGCTGGTTGATAAGCCAGTAATAGCAGTGCCAACCAGTATAGGCTATGGAGCAAACTTCAACGGTCTAGCTGCCCTTTTAGCCATGCTAAATAGCTGCGCCAGTGGTGTTGGAGTTGTAAATATAGATAATGGATTTGGAGCAGGATATCTGGCTAGTACTATTAATAGGCAAATTGAGAAAAATAGATAACAGTTAATAACTAATAGTTAATAGTCAAAAGCAAAAGTAGCTTCGAATTCATTCGGAGGTTTTGTTAAAAATAATTGACAATTGACAATGGACAGTGGACAATTAAAGGTGATTTTACTCCCTTTGGTCGTAAAATATTATATATTAAATCGGTTTCAACCGATTTATACCTTAAACTGTCAATTGTCAACTGCATAACCCCCCCACAAGATGGTGGCAAAATTAGATCGCTGATTTTATTAATTATTAAAGAGGGAGATGAAAACATGGACAAAAAAATACTATACTTCGATTGCCTATCAGGTATAAGTGGTGATATGACCATTGGGGCTTTACTTGATTTAGGTGTTGACAAAGATGAGTTTTTAAATGAGCTTAAAAAGATAAAAGTGGATGGCTATAAGATAAATATAAAAAAAGGGCAGAAAAATGGTATAACAGGTACTAATTTCAATGTTATATTAGAAAGCCATGGTGATAACAATCACGGACATAACCATGGACATAATCATGATCATGACAATAAGCACCACAGCCACGATCAACATCATGGACATCACCACCACAGAAATCTCCATGATGTTGAACACATAATAGGGGATAGTGATTTAAATGATAATGTAAAAAAACTTAGTAAAGAGATATTTACATATGTGGCAAAGGCAGAGGCTAAAACCCATGATAAGCCAATAGAAGAGGTTCACTTTCATGAAGTTGGAGCAATTGATTCAATAGTTGATATAATAGGTGCAGCAATATGTATTGATAAATTAGGGGTTGATGAGATATATTCATCACCACTACATGTTGGTACTGGATTTGTAAATTGTGCCCATGGTAAAATTCCGGTTCCAGCACCGGCTACCCTTGATATATTAAGGGGAATACCAGTATATCAAAAAGGTATAAGAAGTGAACTTGTAACTCCAACGGGAGCTGCAATAATAAAGGCTTTAGCTAAGGACTTTATACCTATGCCAGAGATGGTAATAGAAAAAATAGGTTATGGCTTGGGGGATAAAGACCTCGAGATAACCAATGTATTAAGGGTAAATTTAGCTAAAAAAAAACTAAAGAGGATTTAGTTGTTTTAGAAACTAATATTGATGATATGAACCCAGAGATATATTCCCATCTATTTGACTTGTTATTTGAAAAGGGAGCACTGGATGTATATTTAACCAATATTATTATGAAGAAAAATAGACCCGGTTCAAAAATAAGTGTACTGTGCTATATAAAGGATAGTGGCATTTTAGAAAATATATTATTTAATGAAACAACAACATTAGGTATTAGAAAGTATAAAGTGGACAGAGAAAAATTAGATAGAGAGTTTATAAAGATAAAAACTAAGTATGGAAAAATAACGGTAAAGCTAGGATTAAAAGATGGAAAAATATTAAAGTATGCTCCTGAATATGAGGAATGTAAAAAAATCGCTAAAATAAAAAATATACCTTTGAAAGATGTATATAAAGAGGCTTTGAGTAATGTTAGTGAAAAATTAGAAAATTAAAAAACTTAGAAAAAAGATTGACAATGTAGAAATTCTTTGTTAGTATGTATAAAAATTAAACAGTTGAAATTAATATTTTTTTAAACTCATATATACCCTGGAATATGGCTGGGGAGTATCTACCGGATAACCGATAATTATCTGACTATGGGTGGAATTATTCTATTGTGATAGAACTAACACATAGATTCCACTCTTGGAGTCTGTGTGTTTTTTTTATAAACTTAAACTTAAACCTAAACTTAAACTAGAGAAATGATATATGTACAATATTGTATATATATCATTTTTCTAAAAGCAACCTTTTTTTAAAGAAGAATGGGTAAAGAAGAAAGAAGAATTGTAAAAGCAAAGAATAAAGAATAGAGAATAAATAAGGAAACCTTCGAATGAATTCGAAGCTACGTTATATTCCGTTGTTGGGGGATTCGTAATCCCCCAACCAATAAAATTAGAGAAGGTGAAAAACTGTGGGATTATGAATTCTCTAGTAACGAAGAAAATTTACAATTTAAAATTTTCAAGGTGCTCCAAGGCATAAACTTTGGATCACCAAAACTAACAATTAACAATTAAAAATTAACAATTCCGAAGCAAAGTTTCGGCATGCGTAGGGACAGGGCATGCCCTGTCCACCCGCCCTGAAAGTGGCGGGAATGGGCCGAAAATAAATTAAATAAGAAACAAAGAAAGACTAGCAATCCCAAATTATGTAACTAAATCAATTTAAAATTTATAATTTATAATTTAAAATTCCGAAGCAAAGCTTCGGCGAAAGGGGTGTAATATTATGGAAAAATTTTTAGGAGAAGGCTTAACTTTTGATGATGTTTTATTGGTACCAGCTAAATCAGAAGTTTTGCCTAAAAATGTAAAGGTTAATACAAAGCTTACTAAAAAAATAAAACTGAATATACCTATAATGAGTGCAGGAATGGATACGGTAACAGAGGCTCGAATGGCTATAGCTATGGCTAGAGAAGGTGGTATTGGAATAATTCACAAAAATATGTCAATAGAAGCTCAGGCCATGGAAGTAGATAAGGTTAAAAGATCAGAGCATGGTGTAATAACCGATCCTTTTTATTTATCTGAAAATCATGTTGTGGCAGATGCATTGGAATTAATGGAGAGATATCATATATCAGGAGTCCCAATAGTAAATGATAATAGAAAGCTAATTGGAATAATAACAAATAGGGACATAAGGTTTGAAACCGATACAACTAAAAAAATAAGTGGGGTTATGACTAAAGAAAATCTAATAACAGCTCAAGAAGGTATTTCAATGGACTCTGCTTTAGAAATAATGAAAAATCATAAGATCGAAAAGTTACCCCTAGTTGATAATGATGAAATATTAGTGGGATTAATAACTATTAAGGACATAGAAAAATCTATACAATACCCAAATTCAGCTAAGGATGATAACGGAAGGCTTTTAGCAGGGGCTGCAGTTGGAGTAACGGGAGATGTATTAGATAGAGTTGAAGCTTTGGTTGACTCTCAAGTAGATGTTATAGTTATAGATACGGCCCATGGCCATTCTAAGGGAGTTTTGGAAGCCGTTAAGAAAATAAAGGGACGTTTTCCAGAAGTACAGTTAATAGCAGGAAATGTTGCAACAGCAAGTGCCACAGAGGATCTTATAAATGCAGGTGCAGATGCAGTAAAAGTTGGCATTGGACCTGGCTCCATTTGTACAACTAGAGTTGTTGCTGGGGTTGGAGTTCCTCAAATAACTGCAATATATGATTGTGCAAATGCCGCTAGAAAATATGGTATACCAATAATAGCGGATGGTGGTATAAAATATTCAGGAGATATAGTAAAAGCCATATCAGCTGGAGCTAACGTTACTATGATGGGTTCCATGTTTGCAGGAACGGAAGAAAGTCCTGGAGAAACTGAACTTTATAATGGAAGAAGATTTAAAGTATATAGGGGCATGGGTTCTTTGGGAGCTATGGCAGCAGGAAGTAAAGATAGATATTTCCAAGAAGATAGTAAAAAGTTTGTACCAGAGGGAGTAGAAGGTAGAATTTCGTATAAAGGACCCCTTAAGGATACAGTATATCAGCTTGTAGGTGGCCTTAAGTCTGGTATGGGATATTGTGGTTCTGCTACAATAGAAGAACTAAAAGAAAAGGGACAATTTATTAAGATAACAGGAGCTGGACTTATAGAGAGTCATCCCCATGATATTCATATAACGAAAGAGGCACCGAATTATAGTAAACAATAATTAACCTTTGGTTAATTGGTGCAGAGTGCAAAGTACAGCGTGCAGGTATAAATTAAAGAAGAATGGATAAAGAAAAAAGAAGAATTAAAAAAACAAAGAACAACAAATAACCAAAAAACCATAAAACCGACTAATTCTGTTGTTGGGGGATTACGAATCCCCCAGTAACGAAGAAAAGTTATAATTTAAAATTTAAAATTCCAAAGTGCCGGTCCAAGGCACAAACTCCGGATCATCAAAGCTAACAATTAAAAATTAGCAATTAACAATTCCGAAGTATTACTTCGGCAGATGTAGGAACTGGGCATGCCCAGTCCACCCGCCCTGAAAGTGGCGGGAAGGAGCCGAAAATAAAACTGATAAAAAACAAAGAACAACTAGCAGCCAGAAACTACGTAACCGAATCAATTTATAATTTAAAATTTACAATTTAAAATTCCGAAGCATTGGTCCAAAGCAAAAACTCTGGACCCACACAAATTAACAATTAGCAATTAAAAATTAACAATTCCGAAGCACCTGCTTCGGCAGAGAGGGGTAAATCAATGACAAATAATACAGTTTTAATTCTAGACTTTGGTGGGCAATATAGCCAGCTTATAGCAAGAAGAGTTAGGGAAGCTAATGTATATTGTGAAATAGTTCCCTATAGCTATAGTATAGATGAGATAAAAGAAAAAAATCCCAAGGGAATAATATTCTCAGGAGGACCCTCCAGTGTATATGGAGATAAGTCTCCAACATGTGATAAGGATATATTTAAGCTAGACATTCCTATCCTAGGAATATGTTATGGTGGACAACTAATGGCCCATATCTTCGGAGGTAAAGTAAATAGAGCTAAATCTAGGGAATATGGAAAGGCTGCCATTGAAATAGAGGATAGGGAAGGTATATTTAAAGACATAGATAATAAAAGTCTTTGCTGGATGAGTCATACCGATTATATAGAAGAGCCACCGGCAGATTTTATAGTCACTGCAAAAACTGAAAGTTGTCCTGTTGCTGCAATGAAAAATATAGAAAAAAAATTATATGCAGTTCAGTTCCATCCGGAGGTTGAACATACCCATCAAGGAAAAGATATGATTAAAAACTTCCTATATGAGGTATGTGAAATAGAACCAGATTGGGATATGGGAGATTTTGCAACAGAGACTATAGAAATGTTAAAGAAAAAAATAGGGGATAAGAAAGCATTATGTGCACTATCAGGGGGAGTAGATTCTTCAGTTGCAGCAGTACTTGTTCATAAAGCCATAGGAAAAAACTTAACCTGTGTATTTGTTGACCATGGTTTACTTAGGAAAGATGAAGGGGATCAGGTTGAAGAAGTATTTAAAGAAAAATTTGATATGAATCTCATTAGAGTTAATGCTCAAGATAGATTTTTAGGAAAACTAAAGGGAGTAACCGACCCAGAAAAGAAAAGAAAAATCATTGGAGAAGAGTTTATCAGAGTATTTGAAGAAGAAAAAGCTAAGTTAGGAGAAATAGATTATTTAGTTCAAGGTACCATATATCCCGATGTAATAGAAAGTGGTACCGATAGCGCAGAAGTTATAAAAAGTCATCATAATGTTGGAGGACTTCCAGAGGATGTGGACTTTGATTTAATTGAACCATTAAATCAATTATTTAAAGATGAGGTTAGGGAAGTGGGTAGGGAACTAAATATTCCCAGTGAAATAGTTGATAGACAGCCATTCCCTGGACCAGGTCTAGCTATTAGGGTTCTTGGAGAAATAACAGAGGAGAAATTAAATATAGTTAGGGAAGCTGATTATATTTTTAGAGATGAGATAAGAAAAGCTGGACTCCAAAAGGAAATATGGCAATACTTTGCTGCCCTTCCTAACATCAGAAGTGTTGGGGTAATGGGAGACGAAAGAACATATACCCATACCATAGCTCTTCGTGCTGTAACAAGTGTGGATGGAATGACATCTGATTGGGCAAGGATACCCTTTGAGGTGCTAGAGAAAGTATCAAATAAAATAGTAAATAATGTAGATGGGGTAAATAGGATTGTATATGATATTACATCTAAGCCACCGTCAACTATAGAGTGGGAATAAAAAAAGAGTAGGGACTCAATATATTGAGTCCCTACTCTTTTTATTTACCTGCATTCTGTACCTTCTTAGTTGTTGGGGGATTCGTAATCCCCCAAATCCTCTTTCCATTCAGCTAATACTTGTTCACAGGCTGCTATGGTTGCATTATTGGTCACTTCTTTTATTTCCCCTTTACCTATCCAATCATTACCTTGACTTGTATATAAACTCTCAAGCAAAGCCTCTAATTTTTCAATAGTATATTTAGGATCATTATTTCTTTGATAATTTAAGTTTGAATAAACATTATCAAAGGTAGTATTATACTTTTCTTTTTTGAATTCCTCTAAAAACATAGTATCGCCTCCAAATGTATTAAGTATTTATTATATTTTATTACATAAACTAATTACCCATCAATATAAAAAAATAAAATATAATTTATAATGAAAAAAAAAGGAATTAAGTAGCTATATGTCGAAATTAGTAGATAAAGATTTACATGGTACTATGGTACTATTTTTTAGGGAACATACAGTCTAAAAAAACTATAATTAATCAGTGTATAATATGTAATGAAAGAGAGGGATATTATGGAATTATTAGCTAACGGTGTTGCTAAAGTTTTATTGAAGTCTAGGAATATTGAAAACATATCAAATGAGATAATAGTATTAAAAGATGATATGACGAAGCTAGCAAAGGATAAGGAAAGGCATGATAATTACCCTAAAGAGCTAGAAGAGGTTTTGACTGTAACTAATAATATTGCAAGGGATATAGATAAAGTGATATATAATATTAAACAACTTACAGAGACAAGTAATACTTTTGCGTTAAGTAGGACAACTAAATTTAATAAAAATGTAGACTTTAAGCTTATGACTAAAGAAACAACGGATACTATTAATAGATGTTATAATGGAAATAGTGATGATACTTTAGGGGAAATAGCAAAAGCTATACTTAAAGTGATAAAATAAAAACTTATATATATAATAACCAAATCATATGTAACACATTAGGATATAATACAATGGATAATATTAATATCAATATATTATAATAATAATCAATATTTAAAAATCTACTTTTAACTTTTTCTAATAGTAATAGTGGAAAAAGAGAGAAAATACTCTTTAGAACTAAACCTTTATAAAAGGGAAGGGTCATAAATTTAACCATAATAGGGTTAGCTTCAGTGATAATATGAAATATGTTTATGCCTATAAAAGTCAACGAATAATCTAGTAATGTTAGAAAATAGATTAAAAATAAAAGTTTAATGGTATAGTATTGGTCTTTAGAAACTAAAAATAATTGTCCCATACTAAAACTCCTTTGATTTAATAGAAAACTTTGTTTTAGTATGTGTAAAAATCTTATTTTTAATACTAATATAATAAAAAGTATGTTTAAATCGTTAATATATTCATGATGGCTTTAAAGCCATATAATATATAACAATAATAAAATTATCCTTAGAAATATGGTCATTAGCATAATAGATCTTCTAGCAGAATACCTAAGGGCTTCAATGTATTGAAGCCCTACAAATAGTATATATTAAGTATTTTTCATAATATAGGGCCACCAGATCTCTGCACCCTGCACTCTGGACCTTGTACTTTACTTGCACGTCTAGTTATTGGGGGATTCGTAATCTCCCAACTCTTCTTTCCATTCAGCTAAAATATTTTGTGCTGCTGCTATTTTAGCCCTATCTGTTATATCATTAATTTTACTTCGACCTGTCCAATCATTACCTTCGATTTTATAAAAATTATTAAGCAATGATTTTAGATCATCAATCTTAAAATCTTCATCATTTTCTTTTTGATGTTTCAAATCATTATAGATTTTTTCAAAGATTTCATCATATTTTTGTTGTTCAAATTTTTTTAAAAACACTAAACAAATCCCTCCTATAATAATTAACATTCATTTCTTACCCCAAAAAAGTGGATTTAAATGTACTTCTAATAAAAATGCGGCATATTAATGGATTTCAATATAAAACACGAACATTAACAATAAATGTCCTGCAGAACATACATCAATAAGCAAAGTATAACAAAAATATAACAAAAATAATTCATTTTATACGTTGACACTTTATAAATAAATTGTTATTATTAGTACATAAATAAAAGTTACCCATATAGATTTCAGAATATGGCTGAAAAGTTTCTACCAAGGGACCGTAAATTCCTTGACTATGGGTGAAAGTGTATCTAGGGTTCCGGAGTGTTCCACTCGTCAGGTCCAAGCGATACAAACATTACAGATGTAATGTTACACCTTGGGGATAAAAGCCCGGAAGGATAGGTTTCACTTATAAGTGGAGTCTATCCTTTCGGGCTTTTTTTATTAAAGAAGAAAGGACTTAAATTAAAGAATAAATAATAGAGCATAAAGAATAAAGAATTTAAAGCAGAGAATAAATAATAAATAATAAAGAATAGATAAGGAAACCTTCGAATGAATTCGAAGCTACAAAATTTATTGTTAAGGAAGACCTAGTTGTTGGGGGATTCATAATCCCCTAAACTATAACAATCAAATTTTACGAACGAAGTGAGAAAAATAACCACATCTATTCTTTATTCTCTATTCTCTATTATCTAAATAAAAGGGGGCGGCGATATATGGATAAAAGGGTAAGAAGGTTATTTGTTGAAAAGAGGGGTGGTTTTGATGTTGAAGGGGAAAAACTTTATAAGGATTTTAAAGATTATTTAAATATAGAGGGATTAAAGAAAGTTAGGGTTATTAATAGATACGATGTTGAAGGAATCTCAGAAGAAGAGTATAAAAAGTCTATAAAAACCATTTTTTCAGAGCCTAATGTTGATATATTTTATGAAGAAGATATAAAAATAGATGAAAATTCTAAAATATTTGCCTATGAATATTTACCAGGCCAATATGATCAAAGGGCAGACTCAGCGGCCCAATGTATACAGATTTTAACTCAGAAAGAGAAGCCCATTATAAACTCAGCTAAAGTTATAGTATTAGAGGGGAATATATCTAATGATGATTTTGTAAAAATAAAAAATTATACTATAAACCCTGTGGACTCAAGGGAGGCAAGTTTAGATAAACCATCTACATTAATAGAGAAATTTGAAATACCGGAGGAAGTTATTACATTAGATGGTTTTATAGATAAAGATGAAAAAGGATTAAAACTTTTAAAAGAAGATATGGGCCTTGCTATGAGTTACGAAGATTTAAGATTGTGTCAGCAATACTTTAAAGATAAGGAAAAAAGGAATCCAACTATTACAGAAATCAAAGTTATAGACACATATTGGTCTGACCACTGTAGACATACCACGTTTTTAACAGAGATTGAAGAGGTTAAGTTTGAAGAAGGGGTCTATAATAAAGCTGTAGAAAGGGCCTTTAAGTCCTATCTAAGTTCTAGGGATTATGTTTATAAAGATAAGAAAAAAGATATGACTTTAATGGATATAGCCACAATAGAAATGAAGGAACAGAGAAAGAAGGGGATATTAGATAACTTAGATATTTCCGATGAAGTTAATGCATGTAGCATAAAGGTGGATGTTGATATAGATGGGGTTAAGGAACCATGGCTTATTATGTTTAAAAATGAAACCCATAACCATCCCACAGAAATAGAACCCTTTGGAGGGGCAGCAACCTGTTTAGGGGGAGCTATTAGAGACCCATTATCAGGAAGGTCCTATGTATATCAAGCCATGAGGGTATCGGGAAGTGGAGATCCCAGAAGGAAACTAACAGAGACATTACCAGGCAAACTTCCCCAAAGAAAAATAACCCAAGGTGCAGCCTTAGGATATAGCTCCTATGGAAATCAGATAGGTATAGCCACGGGGCATGTTTCAGAAATATATGATGAAGGATATGTTGCTAAAAGAATGGAAATAGGTGCAGTTATAGGGGCAGCTCCAGAGGAGAATGTTATTAGAAAAGAACCTAAAGATGGAGATGTTGTATTAATAGTAGGGGGAAGAACAGGAAGAGACGGATGTGGTGGTGCCACAGGATCATCTAAAATTCATACAGAGGAATCAATAACCAGTTGCGGAGCAGAAGTACAAAAGGGAAATCCCCCCACAGAAAGAAAGATACAAAGACTTTTTAGAAACTCTAAACTAAGTAAACTTATTAAAAGATGTAATGATTTTGGAGCCGGTGGAGTGGCTGTGGCCATAGGCGAGTTAGCTGATAGTTTAGATATTAACTTAGATAAGGTACCTAAAAAGTATAAAGGACTTGATGGAACAGAACTTGCCATATCGGAATCCCAAGAGAGGATGGCAGTTGTTATAGATAAAGAAAATCTTGATAAATTTAATAGTTACTGTGAAGATGAAAATCTAGAGGTAACTGTTGTAGCTAAGGTTACTTCCACAGGAAGACTTAAGATGAGTTGGAATGGAAAGGATATATTAGATATTAGTAGAGAATTTCTAGATACAAATGGAGCAAAACAAAAAACAGAAGTATTAGTAGGTGCTCCTGATGAAAATAATAACTATCTTGATAGATTACCTAAGATGATAGATAAAGGGAATAGGTGTATAAAGGATTTATGGTTAGAGAATTTACAGGATTTAAACAATGGTAGTCAAAAAGGCTTGGTAGAAAGATTTGATAGTACCATAGGAGGTAATACTGTACTAATGCCCTTTGGTGGAGAATATGAACTGACACCAACGGAGGGAATGGTTGCAAAGGTTCCAGTTTTAAATGGAGATACCAATACCTGTACAATTATGAGCCATGGTTTTGATCCTAAACTATCAAAATGGAGTCCATTTTATGGAGGGGTTTATTCAGTTGTTCATTCCATAGCTAAAGTTGTAGCTATGGGGGGAGATTATAGTAATGTAAGACTTACGTTACAAGAGTATTTTGAAAAGCTAGGAAAGGATAAAAGTAAATGGGGAAAACCCTTTAGCGCCCTTTTAGGTGCATTTGAAGCTCAAAAAGAACTTGATATTCCAGCTATTGGGGGAAAAGATAGTATGTCGGGAACATTTAAAGACATACATGTACCACCAACTCTAGTAAGTTTTGCAGTGGGAATAGGAAATGTGGAAGATATAATATCCCCAGAGTTTAAAGGGATAAATAATAATGTGGTCCTTATAACTATGGATAAAAGGGACGATGGAATGCCAAACTTTGATACTTTAAAGAAAAACTTTAAGGTAATCCATAAAGCTATTATAAATAAGAATGTTATATCAGCCCATACTGTGGGATATGGTGGAATGGCTTCAGCCATTAGCAAAATGACCTTTGGTAATAAAATAGGTGTTAACTTTGATAAAGATATGGATGTTAGTAGATTATTTAAGCCAGATTATGGTTCTATCATATTAGAAGTTAATAATAATGAAGACTTAGAGGATATATTTACTGATATAGATTATGTTAACTTAGGAAAAACAAATAATGAAAAGACTATAAACATTAATAATGAAAGAATAGATATAGATTTAGCTATTGATACTTGGTTAAAACCTTTAGATGGAATATTTAAACTAAATAATGAAAAAATTGATGATAAAGAAAAGATTATATATAAGGGAAAAGAGACTAAGAAAATAAAGTCTAAAATAAATATAGCAAAGCCAAGGGTATTTATTCCAGTTTTCCCAGGAACAAATTGCGAATATGATACTGAAAAGGCATTTAAAGTTGCCGGCGGTGCTGTGGATAGCTTTGTATTTAAAAACTTAACAGGAAATAACATAGAGGAATCAATAAATATGATGGTGAAAAAAATAAATAACTCCCAAATAATCGCATTACCAGGGGGCTTTAGTGCAGGGGATGAACCCGATGGATCTGGTAAATTTATTGCCACAGTATTTAGAAATCCAAGGATAAAAGAGGCGGTTATGGATTTATTAAATAATAGGGATGGACTTATCCTCGGAATTTGTAATGGATTTCAAGCCCTTATAAAACTTGGTTTAGTTCCCTTTGGGGAGATAAGGGATTTAGAGAGGGATGCACCGGCATTAACCTTTAATAAAATAGGTAGACATATTTCTTCTATAGCAAAAACTAAGATTGTATCAAATAAATCTCCTTGGTTAAGTAAAGTATCCGTTGGGGATATCCATACTATACCAATATCCCACGGCGAGGGAAGATTTATGGCCAATGAAAAATATATAGAAAAGATGAAAGCAAATGGACAGATTGCAACCCAATATGCCAGTCATAATCCCAATGGTTCTGTATATGCCATAGAAGGTATTACCAGTCCCGATGGTAGGGTATTTGGGAAAATGGCACATTCAGAAAGAAGGGGTAACTTATATAGAAATATCCCAGGGAACAATGATCAGAAGATATTTGAAGCAGGAATAGAGTACTATAAATAATACTCACAGCATATTGACAAAGTAAGCAAAAATGTCCGCCAGTCCTCGGATTTGGAAAATATATAGAAACGGTCGAAAATAGAATTCCAAACTCCCTACGGTCAAACAGTGGAATTCTAACGATTTTCTCCCTTATTCTATATTTTCACAAATCCTGCGGGATGGCTCCCATTTTTCCTTACTTTGTCCGAATATAATAGAGTATTATAAATGAATTCAAAGGAAATAGACCTAGATGATATAGAGGGGAATTCATTCCCCGGTATAATAATATGGATAAGGGGTGATTATGTGAATCCAAGGGCTATTAAGATAGGTATAATTGGTGGGGGTCAACTGGGTAAGATGTTAATACAGGAAGCAAAGAAAATGGATTTTACGGTTATAGTTTTAGATCCATCTAAAAATTCTCCCTGTAAGAAGATAGCTGATAAGCATATAGAAGGGGATCTTCATGATGAAGATAAAATAAAAGAACTTGTGAAAAAATGTGACGTTACAACCTTTGAGATAGAAAATATTAATACTGAAGTATTATCAAAACTGGAGGATAAAGGTCATAAAATATTTCCATCTCCTAAGATATTAGAAATCATAAAGGATAAATCTAAGCAAAAAGAATTTTTAGATAAAAACAATATACCCACATCTAAATGGGAACGAATAACCCATATAGAAAAGACAGCCAATAACTTAGGTATGCCCTTTGTACAGAAAGCATGTTGTGGGGGATATGACGGCAGAGGGGTTCAAGTTATTAATGGCCAGGATGATTTTAAGAATTCCTTAAAAGGGGATAGCTTTGGGGAAAAATATGTAGACTTTAAAAAGGAACTGGCGGTTATGGTTTCAAGGAATATCAATGGAGATATAAAATCTTTTCCCGTGGTGGAAATGGATTTTAATCATGGAGAAAATATTTGCGATACAATAATTGCCCCGGCTAAGGTTTCCAAGGATATAGAAAAAAGGGCTAAAAAGCTGGCTTTGGAATGTATAAAGGCCTTTGATGGTATAGGGGTATTTGGAGTTGAAATGTTTTTAACTAAAAATGATGAAATACTTATAAACGAAATAGCACCTAGGGTCCATAACTCGGGACACTATACAATAGAGTCCTGCACTACATCTCAATTTGAACAACATATTAGATGTATTTGTGGATTACCATTGGGGTCTACAGAATTAATATTGCCATCTGTAGTAACCAATATATTAGGAGAAGAAAATCAATATGGAGAGCCCTATTATAAGGGAATGACCGAAGCCCTTGAAATCCCAGGGGTAAATGTTCATATATATGGCAAAAGTGAAGTTAAACCCTTTAGGAAAATGGGCCATGTAACAGTTGTAGATAAAGATAGGGAGAGGGCCATAAAGAAGTCTAATGATGTGAAGAACATATTAAAAGCTATTAGTAAAAAGGGGGCTAATAATGAATAATAAATCAGTAGGTATAATAATGGGAAGTGATTCAGATTTACCTGTAATGCAGGAAGGAGCAAAGATATTAGATGATTTAGGAATAAATTATGAGTTAACAGTAGTTTCGGCCCATAGGACCCCAGAGAGATTAGTAGACTATGGAAAAACAGCAAGGGATAGGGGACTTGATGTTATTATAGCTGGGGCAGGGGGAGCAGCCCACCTTCCTGGGATGATAGCCTCTCTTTGTGAGATTCCTGTAATAGGGGTACCTATAAAGACATCTTCATTAAGTGGATTAGATTCCTTACTTTCGATTGTACAAATGCCCGGAGGAATTCCTGTGGCAACGGTTGCTATAAATGGAGCTAAAAATGCCGGAATTTTAGCTGCAGAAATGATCGGTATTAAAGATAACAGTGTAAGGGATAAGGTAGCAGAGTATAAAAAGGGATTAAGAAAAAAGGTTGAGGATATTGCTGATAAAGTAGAAGTTATGGGGTATGAAGAGTATTTAAAAGGGGGTAAAGCTTAAAATGAAAAGGGAAATGGTTTATGAGGGAAAGGCTAAAAAAGTTTTTAGAACTGATAATGGTGATAAATATATAGTTGAATATAAGGATGATGCAACGGCTTTTAATGGTGTGAAAAAGGGGACAATAGAAAAAAAGGGTATAATAAATAATAAAATGTCAGCTATACTGTTCTCTTTATTAGAAAAAGAAGGGATACCTACCCATTTTGAAGAACTTCTTGGAGAAAGGGAAATGCTTGTTAAATCGGTGGAAATAGTACCCCTAGAGGTTATTGCAAGAAATATTGCCGCTGGGTCATTGGCAAAAAGGTTAGGTTTAGAAGAGGGAACTAAAATGGACTCCACAGTTCTTGAATTTTGTTATAAAAAGGATGAACTAGGTGACCCAATGATTAATGAATATCATATAGAGGCAATAAATCTTGCAACTAAAGAGCAGGTAGAGACAATAAAAGACTATTCATTAAAAATTAATGATATACTTTGTAAGTTTTTTGATGAAAGAAATATAAAGCTTGTTGACTTTAAATTGGAGTTTGGAATTCATAAAGGGGAAATCATCTTAGCCGATGAGATTTCACCGGATACCTGTAGATTATGGGATAAAAAAAGTGATAAGAAACTAGATAAGGATAGATTTAGAAGGGATCTAGGAGATGTAGAAGAGGTATATGAAGAGGTATTAAATAGACTAGAAAATAATTAGAAGGGAGGGTCCATATGTACCAAGGAATAGAGCTTGATAAACTAAAGGAAGAATGTGGTGTTATTGGTATATATACAGAAGATAGTAATATTACCAATATGTTATGCTTTGGACTTTTAGCCCTTCAACATAGGGGTCAAGAAAGTGCCGGAGTAGCTGTAGCTAAGGATGGAGAAATAGATTACCACAAGGATATGGGACTTGTAACTGAAGTCTTTGATGATGATACTATAGAGTCATTAAATGGGAATATCGGTATAGGTCATGTAAGATACTCAACAACTGGGGAAAGTTATGCATATAATGCCCAACCCCTTGTTGTTCAATATAGAAAGGGTTCCTTTGCCTTAGCCCATAATGGAAATCTTGTAAATGCCGACACCATAAGGGATATGTTGGAAGAGGATGGCGTAGTATTTCAAACATCCATTGATAGTGAAGTTATTGCAAATTTAATAGCAAGGTATCACAAATTCGGAATAGAAAAGGCCATAAGAAAGGTTATGGAGATCCTAAAGGGTGCATTCGCCCTTTCTGTTATGACCGAAGATAAATTAATAGGAGTAAGGGATCCCCATGGATTGAGACCCCTATGTTTAGGTAAAATTGATGATGGATATGTTCTTGCTTCAGAAAGTTGTGCCCTAGATACCATAGGTGCAGAATTAGTAAGGGATATTGAACCGGGAGAAATAGTAGTAATAGATAAAAACGGAGTAAAGAGTATCCCATCAAATAAATGGTGTAAAAAAAATATGTGTATATTTGAACTTATATACTTTTCAAGACCCGATAGTGTGTTAGACGATATTAATATATATAATTTCCGTAAAAGAACAGGAAAGGTACTTGCAAAGGAATATCCAGTAGATGCCGATGTTGTTATATCCGTTCCCGATTCAGGAAATGCCGCAGCCATAGGATTTTCAGAAGGGTCTGGGATACCCTATGCTGAGGGGCTTATAAAAAATAGATATGTGGGAAGAACATTTATACAACCAAGCCAGGAACTAAGGGAACAGGGAGTAAGGCTTAAATTAAATGTATTAAAGGAAAATATAGAAGGGAAAAGGGTGGTCCTAGTGGACGACTCCATAGTAAGGGGTACCACAAGTAGAAGAATAGTAAATATGCTAAAAAAGGCTGGTGCTAAAGAAGTACATGTAAGGGTAAGCTCTCCTCCTGTTAAATACTCCTGCTACTTTGGTATAGACACACCAAATAGACAACACCTAATCGGAGCAGTTAAACCGGTAGAGGAAATAAAAGATATGATAAACGCCGATAGTCTAGGTTATATATCAATAAAAGGTTTAATTGAGTCAACTGGAAGGGAAGAAGGATATTGTTTAGCCTGTTTCAATGGAGACTATCCCATGGAAGTTCCGAAAAACAAAGAATAAAGAATAGAGAATAAAGAACTCAAAGGAAAGAATAAAGAATAAAGAATAGAGAATAAAGAATAAATAAGGAGATTTTACTCCCGATGGTCGCAAAATTTACTTATAATAAAAACAAAGTGGCCTCTGGCCACTTTGCACCATATCTATTCTCTATTCTTTATTCTCTATTATCTAAATAAAAGGGGGTAATATTATGTCAAAGTTAACATATAAAGATGCTGGGGTTGATGTTAAGGCCGGTTATAAGACTGTTAATTTAATAAAGGATCATGTTAAGAAAACCTTTACCGATGGAGTTGTATCGGATATCGGTGGATTTGGCGGTTTATTTAAACTTGATAAGGAAAAATATAAAGAGCCTATTTTAGTTTCTGGAACAGATGGGGTAGGTACTAAACTTAAGGTTGCTTTTATGACCGATAAACATGATACCATTGGGGAAGATTGCGTTGCAATGTGTGTAAACGATATATTATGCCAAGGGGCAGAACCATTATTTTTCCTTGATTATGTTGCCACAGGAAAATTAAAACCAGAAAAGGCATCGGAAATAGTAAAGGGAATATCCAATGGGTGTATAAAGGGGAGTTGTGCCCTTATAGGTGGAGAAACTGCTGAGATGCCTGGGTTATATAGTGATGGAGAATATGATGTGGCAGGTTTTACAGTGGGTATAGTAGATAAGGAAAAAATAATAGATGGATCTAAAATAACAGAAGGGGATATCCTTATTGGTCTTCCTTCAACAGGAGTTCACAGTAATGGTTTTTCCCTTGTAAGAAAGCTATTATTTGATATAAAGGGATACGATGTTAATGATTATATAGATGAGCTTGGTAAAACCCTAGGGGAAGAACTTTTAACCCCAACAAGGATATATACAGAACCATTGATTGATTTAGTAAATAAATTTGATATAAAGGGAATAAGTCATATAACAGGCGGAGGATTCTATGAAAATATTCCTAGAATGTTACCGGATAATGTTGATGCAATAGTACAAACTGAAAAAATAGATGAGCTTCCCATATTTAGTTTTATAAAAAAATTAGGAAATATTGATATAGATGAAATGTATAATACCTTTAATATGGGTGTAGGGATAGTTATGGCAGTTAGTAAAGATGATGTTGATGATATAACTGACTTTTTAGACAATAAAGATGAAGAGTACTACCTTATGGGTGAGATAGTAAAGGGTAAAGGAGATATAAAAATATGTCACCACTAAAAATCGCTGTTTTAATATCTGGAGGAGGAACCAATCTTCAAGCAATAATAGACAGCATAAAAAATGGTTATATAAATGGAAAAATAGAAGTGGTTGTATCTAATAAGAAAGAAGCCTATGGACTAGTCAGAGCTGAGAAAAATAATATAGATAATATATATATAAATAGGAAAGAGTTTTCAAACGACATAGAGTATAATAATAAAATAATATCTGAGCTTAAAAAGCGAAATATAAACTTAGTAGTATTAGCAGGATATTTAAAAATATTGTCAGAAGAATTTATAGATGAATTTGAAAATAAAATAATAAACATTCATCCTTCTTTAATACCTAGCTTCTGCGGTAAAGGATATTATGGAAGAAAAGTCCACGAAGAAGTATTAAAAAGGGGAGTAAAAATAACCGGTGCCACAGTCCACTATGTAGACAAAGGTACCGACACAGGGCCAATAATAATCCAAGAATCGGTGAGGGTCGAAGACGATGACGATGTAGATAGTCTTCAGAAGAAGGTTTTGGAGGTTGAACATGAAATCCTTATAAAGGCAATTAAAATTAAAGAAGAAAGTTAAAAGTAAAGAATAAAGAATAGAGAATAAAGAATAGATAAGGAAACCTTCGAATGAATTCGAAGCTACAGATTCTATTATGTAGGGGCTGAATATATTCAGCCTTCCGCCCTGGTAAGTGGCGGGAATGAGCCGAAAATAAAATTGATTTAAAAAATAAAAGTAACTAATAACCAAAAACTAAGAAATACTACATTTATAATTTAAAATTTACAATTTAAAATTCCGAAGCCATGCTTCGGCCAAGGGGGTTTTCAAATTGAAAAGAGCATTAATTAGTGTATATGATAAAACTGGTATTGTTGAATTTACAAAGGAATTAGTAACCCTAGGGTGGGATATTATCTCAACTGGGGGAACGAAAAGGATATTAAAGGAAAATGGTATAGATGTTTCTGATGTTTCTAATATAACAGGGTTTCCTGAATGTTTCGATGGAAGGGTAAAAACACTACATCCCAAAATACATGGTGGGCTTTTATATTTAAGGGATAACAAAGAACATACTGAAAGATTAGAAGAGTTAGATATACCTCCAATAGACATGGTTGTTAACAATCTATATCCATTTAAAGAAACAATATTAAAAGAAGATGTTACCCATGAAGAAATAATAGAAAATATAGATATAGGAGGCCCGTCAATGTTGAGGGCTGCTGCTAAAAACTATAGATTTGTAACTGTTATATCGGACCCAACAGATTATCACAAAGTATTAGAAGAACTTAAAAATAATAAAGAAACAACTGAAAAAACTAGGGAATATTTAGCTGCTAAGGTTTTCCTTCATACAAGTAATTACGACACCCTTATATCAAATTATTTTATGAAAAAAACAAATGTAGAATTACCGGAAACCATGACCTTAACATTTGAGAAAAAACAAAATCTGAGATATGGAGAAAATCCCCATCAAAAAGCTGCATATTATACATCTATAAAGGATACAGAGGGAACTTTATCAGATGCTGTAAAACTCCATGGAAAAGAATTGTCATTTAACAATATAAACGATACAAATGGAGCCCTTGAGATACTAAAAGAATATGAAGAACCAACAGTGGTGGCAGTAAAACATGGTAATCCTTCAGGAGTAGGTAGCGGAGAAAATATCTACGAGGCTTATAAAAAGGCCTATGAATGTGACAAAGTATCGATATTTGGAGGAATAATAGTATCAAATGGTGAAGTAGGTGAAAAGACGGCTAAATTGATAAATGAAATATTTATAGAAGTAGTTGTGGCACCATCATATAGTGAAAAGGCCTTAGAAATACTTAAAAGTAAAAAGAATATAAGGATATTAAAACTTGATAATATAAGTAAAAATGATTATAAAGACTATAATATTAAGAAAGTATTAGGTGGACTACTGGTTCAAGAGAGGGATATAAAGCTATTAGATGATGAGCTAAAGATAGTAACAGATAAAAAGCCAACGGATAAAGAAATGGAAGATTTATTATTTGCTTGGAAGGCAGTAAAGAACACCAAATCAAATGCAATAGTTTTAGCCAAAGATAAGGGAACAGTGGCCGTTGGACCAGGACAGGTGAGTAGAATATGGGCCCTTGAAAACGCAATAAAACAAGGGGAAGATAGAATAAAGGGAAGTGTTATGGCATCAGATGCATATTTTCCATTTAAAGACTGTGTAGAAGAAGCCCACAAAGCAGGAGTAACAGCAATAATCCAACCGGGAGGCTCCATTAGAGATGAAGAATCAATTGAAGCTGCTAATAAGTATGGCATAGCCATGGTGTTTACGGGAGTTAGACACTTTAAACATTAACTTTTGAAACAAAGAATAAAGAATAGAGAATAAAGAATAGATAAGGTTATTTTACTCCCTCTGGTCGTAAAATTTAAATTTGTAGGGACGGATTAAAGAAGAGTGGGTAAAGAAGAAAGAAGAATTTTAAAAGCAAAGAATAAATGATGAAGAATAGAGAATAAATAATGAAACCTTTGAATGAATTCGAAGCTACGTTATATTAAAGAGAAATGGATAAATAAGAAAACTAAAAACATAGGGACAAGGCAAGCTCTGTCTGAAGAGAGACATTAAACTAATGATAATGAAATTGTTTCGACTTTTTAATTTGACGATTTAGGAGAAATAAAGGAAATTTCCTGGGAAATATGGAAAAGATAAAGAATAAAGAATGGAGAATAAAGAATAGATAGGGAGATTTTACTCGCTTCATTGGTAAAATTATAATAAGAACAAAGTGGCCTCTAGCCACTTTGCACCATATCTATTCTCTATTCTTTATTCTCTATTCTCTAACAAAACGGGGGTGTTATAAAATGAAAATCTTAGTAATCGGTTCTGGTGCTAGGGAACATGCTATTGTTTGGAAGATATCAAAGAGCGATAAGGTATCAAATATATATTGTGCTCCTGGAAATGGGGGTATAAGGGATCTAGCAGAATGTGTAGATATAAAGCCAGAAAATATAGAGGGGCTTTTAAACTTTGTTAAGGAAAAAGACATAGATATGACAGTTGTTGGTCCAGAAGTTCCACTAGTGAAGGGAATAGTAGATAGATTTGAAGAAGAAGACCTCAAAATATTTGGTCCAAATAAGGCTTGTTCTTTATTAGAAGGAAGTAAAATATATGCAAAAAACTTTATGGAAAAGTATTCTATACCTACAGCTAAATATGAAACCTATAGTGACTTTAATAGTGCATTAAAGGGGTTAGAGGATTTTAATTATCCTTTAGTTATTAAAGCGGATGGTTTGGCAGCTGGAAAAGGTGTACTAATATGTGATAAAAAAGAAGATGCTGTATTAGGTTTAGAAAATATGATGAAAAATAAAAAGTTTGGAGAATCGGGAAGTAACATAGTTATAGAGGAATTTTTAGATGGAATAGAATTGTCCCTATTATGTTTTGTTTCAAATAATAAAATAATACCTATGGAAAGTGCCAAGGACTATAAAAAGGCATTTGATGGAGACGAGGGACTTAATACCGGTGGAATGGGGTGTTTTTCACCTAATATAATATTCAAAAGAGAAATTCTAGAAGAAATAAAAAGGGATGTTATTAATAATATAGAAAATGGACTAAATAGTGAAGGTCTTAATTATAATGGGGTTTTATTTATAGGATTTATGATAACAGAAAATGGACCTAAGGTATTAGAATTTAATGTAAGAATGGGAGATCCTGAAACTGAGGTTGTATTACCTAGACTTGAAAGTGATATAATAGACATATTTACAAAAACACTAGATGAAGAATTAACTAGTGATGACTTAAAATGGAGTGATAAAAAATCCATGTGTGTAATACTAGCATCAGGGGGGTATCCAGAAAAGTATGAAAAGGGTAAAACTATAGCAGGATTAGATAATGTTGATGATGATATAATAGTATTTCATGCAGGAACAAAATATGAAGATGGAGATATAGTTACCAATGGGGGAAGGGTTATGGCTGTAACGACATTGGGAGAAAATTTAGATGATGTTAGAAAAAAAGTTTATGATAATATAGAAAAGATAAATTATGACAAGAAATTTTACAGGACAGATATAGGAAAGGTAAAAATAAAGAATAGAGAATAAAGAATGAAGAATAGATAAGGAAACCTTCGACTGAAGTCGAAGCTAGTTAGAATAAAAAACACTGAAGAATAGATAATGTAGATATTTGCCGTAGGCAAATATCTATTTTTTTTATTTAATATTGGCTTTAGAGTTATTTCTATTGGATACTTGGATTTTAAAGAAGTTTGGAATTTCATTTATATTAATGTCTGGGGTAATATCCTCTGAAAAATAATCTTGTTTATTGTTAATATTACTGGTATTATATATTTCAAAACGAATAAGTCCACTTATAGTATCCATTTTTTTAGCCATAGTAGAACACATAAAATCACCCCTTTAAATGAATAGTTGCTATAAAGATTCTAATTTTTAACTAATGTCAAATTAAACTGTTGGAGGATTTATAATCCCCCAACTAATCTGTAAATGTCCCTAGTATATAATATGCAATATAAAGGGAATGAATGACAAATTTTTAGAAAAAATTTATCACTCTAAAAGCCCGGTTCTACCAGTCTTTTCAAAGACTTCAGGTATACCATTTATTCCCCTTTTTTCTGTTTTTTCATTGGTTTCCACTGAAAATCTCATGGAATCTATTGCATCCACATCCCGTTGCATATTCCAAGGGAAAACAACGGCATTTATCTGATTTTTTATGACAGGATATTTGTGGGAATTGTAAGTTTCTAAAATAATATCCATTCCATTCTTACTTCTTGGAGTTTTGTTATTATTTATCAACTATTCCCCTCCTTTAGGGATAACAATTTTAATATAAATAAAAATCCCTTAAAAATATTGTTTACATTCTCTTAAATAATTATTAAAATTAATATAAACTAGGTTATAATAAAGATAGATATTAATTTAATATTTTGGTGTAATACATATATTTAAGTTAAATGGAAAATTTTAATTTATTATGATAAGCTAAATATTGTGGGGGTGAAAACTTGAATTATACTTCTAAAGTAAAGGATGAACATATTGATGAATTATTTGAAGCAATACTTAAATTAGATGATATGAACGAATGTTATAGATTTTTTGAAGATATTTGTACAATAAAGGAATTAAAATCTATTGCTCAGAGATTACAGGTGGCTAAATTGCTTAGAAAACATAAAACATATAACGAAATTGAAGAAAAAACCGGAGCAAGTACAGCAACCATTAGTAGAATAAATAGAGCATTAAACTATGGAGCAGATGGTTATAATTTGGTACTTGATAAATTAGAAGAATAATACATTAAATTAATTGACAGTTGACAATTTAAGGTAATTTCATTCCCTTTGGTCGTAAAATATCAATTCAAATCGGCTTCAGCCGATTTGTACCTTTAATTATCAATTGTCCATTGTCAACTGTCAATTAAAAAAGCGGTCAAAGACCGCTTTTTTAAAAATCCTCTTGACAAAATCCCCTTTTAGAAGACTTGATAAACTTTATAAAGTCCCTTTCACAGGGGCTTAATTCTGTATTTTTCATATATGCTACAGAAAAATCCGATACTATTTGTAGTTCTTCTATTACAATTTCTTTAAGGGTACCATTATATAACTCCCTTTTAACTGACATTTCTGGAATAAAAGCCATTCCCTTGCCTGCTATTACAGAGGATTTTATAGCCTCCATAGAATTTAACTCATATACGATATTTAAATCATTTGAGCTTATACCATGTTTATTTAGGTCTTCTTCTATAGTGTACCTAGTTCCAGAACCCTTTTCCCTAAATATAAGGGGTAAATTAATAAGTTCACTAATGGATATTTTGTCCTTTACAAGGGGTAATGATGTAACTAAGACTAGATTATCGGAAGTGATTTTTTGGATATTTAATTGAGGTGATTCCACGTTGCTGTGGATAATACCTATATTTACAGTCCTATTTATTAAATTTTGAATAACATCTTTAGTATTAGAAATCTGCAAGTTAATATCCACATTTTCATTATCCTGTTTATAGACATATATACTACAGGGAAGTGCATATTCACCTATAGCTTTACAGGCACCTATTGATAATTGTCTTTTATTTGTTTTTAGGTTTTCTAAATCCCTTTCAAGATTATCCTTTAGAGAAAGAATTGTATCTGAATAGTTAAATACTATTTTTCCCGCTTCTGTTAGTTCTACTCCCCTATTACTTCTGTTTAAAAGACTTACCTGCAACTCCCTTTCTAAGGATTGTATTTGCATACTAAGTCCCGGTTGGGTTAAATGGAGTTTTTTTGCTGCCTTAGATATACTGTTGGATTTAACCGTTGTGTAAAAAGCCTTTAAATAATCTATATTCATAATATCACCCTAACTAATTAAGTTTAAAATGTTAAATTAATTATACCATGGGATTGTTTAAAAATCATGGATAGATATATTTTAAACAATCATAAAGCAATTTAACCATTATATAACAATTAATTAAGATCAATATAACATTAGTAATTTATACTACTTAATGTAAAACATAAAACATAAAGGAAGGGTTGATTAAATGGATATTAAAAAGTATTTATCAAAAGGGATTATAGCAGTACTATTTTTAGCATTAATATTTTCAAGTTTCACAATAACAAGTAATGATATAACAAAGGGTAATGTTGTAGAAGCATCGGGAGAAAAGTCTCCTAAATATGTGTTTTATTTTGTTGGAGATGGATTAGGGGCATCCCAAAGACAGTTCGCTGAAATTTTTTTACAAGAGAAGACAGGAGATAAGTCAAAGAAGTTATTAATAAATAGTTTACCAGTGGCAGGTATAAATACTACATATTCCTCAGATAGTTTAATAACAGATTCAGCCGCTGCAGGAACTGCCCTTGCCACAGGGCATAAGACTAATAATAAGGTCATATCCCAAACTCCAGATGGAAGGGATTTAAAAACTTTAGTTGAAGGGGCAGAAGAAAAGGGAATGGCAACGGGAATTATTACATCCACTAGGCTTACCCATGCTACCCCTGCAACCTTTGCTTCCCATAACGAAAGTAGATACAATGCAAATGAAATAGCAGAAGAATATTTAGATAGTGGAGTTGAATTTTTTGCAGGTGGTGGATATAGACATTTTGTACCAGAGGGGTGGAAATGGGGTAAATCAAAGAGGGAAGACAGCAGAAATTTACTGGAAGAATTTAGCCAAAAGGGATATAAAGTATTTGAAAGTGATAATAAGACAGAGGATTTTAGAAACTATATTCCTAATAAAGAAGATAAGGTTATAGCAACATTTGACTATAGTCATCTTCCCTATGAAATAGATAGGGTAAATGATAACAAAACTCCAAGTTTAGCAGAGATAACCCAAAAAGGTATTGATGTTTTATCTAAGTATAAAGATGGTTTCTTTATGATGGTTGAAGGTGGAAGGATAGACCATGCCTGTCATGCCAATGATCCAGTTGGTGCCATCCATGATACCCTTGCCTTTGATAATGCTGTTAAAAAGGCATATGATTTCTATAAAAAACATCCCAAGGAAACACTAATAGTTGTTGTTGGAGACCATGAAACCGGTGGTATGGGATTAGGATTTGGAAATGGTTATTTCTTAGATATGAAACCCCTTTTAAATGCCAAAGTATCCATAGCTGACACAGTTATGGGAGCATATACAAATCAATTTGATAATGATAGAGAAAAATACTTGAAGTATATAAGTGAAAAATTACGTTTAAATGACCTAACTGAAAGTGAAAAATCTGAAATAGAAAAGGCAATGGATATCGTTGATAATAAAGATGAAGAAAGGGCAAAGGTATATGGAGGATATGATCCCGTAGGAATGGCAACGGCCCATGTGGTATCTGAAAGAGCAAATATCCAGTGGACAACATATGCCCATTCAGGAACTCAAATACCAATGTCAGCTGTGGGAGTGGGAGCTGAAAATTTCAGTGGATATAAAGATAACACTGAGATAGCTAAGACTATGGCTAGGTTATTAAGTATTACATTAGATTAAATATATTTAGGGCTTGGATATATCCAAGCCCTAAATATATTAGTTAAATAGGAAAGGGGTATTTACCATGAAAAAGGCTAGACCTATTTTAATTATAATTGCTATTATAGTATTTATTATGGGGGTTTTTATTTATACAGACAATGAAAAGCAAGAAACTAATAAAAATATATCTGAAGTAAAAGGAAGAGTTTTAGAGGTTAATAATAATGAAGTGGTCCAATCGGGATTATCTAGAATAGGTCATCAAGATATAAAGGTTGAAATCTTAGAAGGAAAATATAGGGGGAAAATAATAGATGGATATAGTAACCTAATTGGGAAGTTAGATATTGATACCTTTGTTGAAAGGGATGATAAGATTATTATTGCAATTATGGAGAAGGATAATGAGATAAGGGATGCAGTGGTGGTGGAACACTATAGAAAAGACTGGCTTCTTGCTATGTTTGGAATATTTGTATTTTGCTTAATAGTTTATGCAAAGTTTGTGGGGATTAAAGCCCTATTTTCATTTGTTGCAAGTCTATTTATAATATGGAAATTCCTAGTTCCAGGGCTTTTAGCAGGAAAAAATCCATTGGTATTATCGGTATTAATATTAATGTTATTATCGGGGATAATAATCTTTTCTATTGCCGGTTTTACCAAGAAGGGATTTTCCGCATTTATAGGTACTATTATAGGACTTTTAATAACAATAGTTATAACAGTTTTCTTTGGGGAAAAATTAGGACTAAATGGTATGACAGCACCCTTTTCGGAAACCCTTGTTTTTAGTGGGCATTTAGATTTAAATATGAAGCATATACTATATGCAGCAATAATAATAGGGGCATCGGGGGCTGCTATGGATATAGCCATGGATGTATCGGCATCTATGGCAGAAATAAAAATAAAAAAGCCAGATATAACCACAAAGGAACTAATACAATCGGGATTTAATATAGGAAGGGCAGTAATAGGAACTATGACAACCACATTATTGTTAGCCTATTCGGGAGGATATTTAACACTCCTTATGTTATTTATGACTAAAAATTCTAGTTTTGTTAGAATTATAAACCTAAAAATAGTTGCAGCGGAAATAATGAGAACGGTGGTGGGGAGCATAGGTCTAGTACTGGTGGCCCCAATAACGGCTATATTTGCAGGATGGATACTTCAAAGGGAGTTTAAGATAAGGAAAGAAGTTTCTACACGGTACTTTCTCTTTTAATTGACAATATAAACCAAAGTTGCCTAGGCAACTTTGGTTTATATCCTTTCTCTTTCCTCATAATGGGTATGTAAAAGCCTATGGGCAGTTTCATTAAAGGGTTCTCCTATATATTTTTCATAGAGTTCTAAGACTTCTTTATTTTCATGGGATTTTCTAATCTTTTTATTTCTATCCTCTTTATAGATAGCCTCTTGACGTTTCTTTACTATTTCAGCATTTCCATGGTGATAGGGTTGACCTCCACCACCGATACAACCTCCAGGACAAGCCATTATTTCTATAGCGTGATATTCAGACTTTCCTTCCCTTATTTCTTCTAAAAGTTTTCTAGCATTACCTAGTCCGTGGGCTATCCCTATGTTTAAACTTTTATCCCCTATTTCAACCGTTGCTTTACGTAATCCATCAAATCCCCTTAACTGATGGAACTCAACATCTTCTAGCTCTTCATTTGTTATCCATTCATATGCTGTTCTTACTGCGGCTTCTATAACTCCTCCTGTTGTACCAAAGATAACTGATGCTCCAGTGGTTTCTCCTAAAGGTTTATCAAACTCACTATCGGAAAGACCTACAAAGTCAATACCCGCTTCTTTAATCATGGCACCTAGTTCCCTAGTTGTTACAACTATATCCACATTATTATGCTCATCCTTTGTAAGTTCCGGTCTTTTAGCTTCTGCTTTTTTTGCAATACAGGGCATTATTGAAACTACTACGATATTATCAGGATCTAACTCATTTTTTTCTGCATAATATGTTTTAGCTATTGTACCAAACATTATATGGGGAGATTTACATGTAGATGGTACATCTAAAAGTTCTGGGAATTGGTGCTCTATAAACTTAACCCAAGCAGGACAACAACTTGTAAGCATGGGAAGGGTCTTATTATTTTCTAGGCGATATATAAGTTCAGAGGCTTCCTCCATAATGGTAAGGTCAGCTCCGAAGTCAGTATCAAATACTCCATCAAAACCCATTTCCCTAAGGGCGGTAACCATTTTTCCAGTAACCAGGGTTCCAGCCTCCATGCCAAATAGTTCACCTAAAGCAGTTCTAATGGCTGGAGCAGTTTGAACCACAACATGCTTATCGGGATCATTTATTGCTTCCCAGACCTTGTCTGTATGATTAACCTCTGTTAATGCAGCGGTGGGACATACTTGAACACATTGACCACAGTAGGTACAGGATGATTCCACCATGGGCATATTAAAGGCGGGACCTACAAAGGACTCAAACCCTCTACCAATACCTGATAATATACCACAGGTTTGAACTTCATTACACATGGTTTCGCAACGTCTACAATATATACACTTATTGGCATCCTTGACTATGGCATCACTGGATAGATCCTTGGGATAATCCATTCGTTCCCCTTCCCATTTTATTTCCCTAACACCTAGTTCAGCTGCTAGGGATTGGAGTTCACAATCGGTATTTTTAGGACATGTAAAACATTCATTTGGATGGTTAGAAAGCAATAGTTCAACGGCCATTCTTCTAGCTCTAATAGCTCTAGGAGTATGGGTTTTAACTTCCATGCCGTCATTTACCTTAGTAACGCATGCTGGAACAAGGGTATTTCTACCGGAAACCTCAACCATACAAACCCTACAGGAAGCTGTTTTATTAACCATCTTAAAATCATGTAAATCAAGATGGCATAAAGTTGGTATCTTAACCCCTACCTGTTGAGATGCTTCTAATATAGTTATTCCTTCTTTTACTTTTATTTCTTTATCATTTACTTTAAAATTAATTAGTTTTCCCTTTTCAACCATAATATCACCTCACTTATATTAAAATTAAACCATAGCATCGTCTTTATTTTTTGCAATATATTTACCTTCACCTTGGGGATGATTTTCATCTTTTATATAGGCTGTATATTCATTAAAGAAATGTTTCATTGTACTTATAACCGGATTTGGGGCAGTTTGACCGAGGCCACATAAAGAACCATCCTTTACCATATAGGATAATTGTTTTAATGCATCTAAATCCGCCATGGTACCTTTACCACTGGTTATTTTATTTAGTAGCTCATATAATCTTTTATTTCCTATGCGGCAGGGAGTACATCTGCCACAGGATTCATCCATTGTGAACTCAAGATAAAACTTAGAGATATCAACCATATTATCGGTTTCATCCATAACTATCATTCCACCGGAGCCCATCATGGAACCAATAGCTGTTAAACTATCATAATCTATTGGAGTATCAAGTTCATTTTCAGTTAAAACTCCTCCCGAGGGACCGCCGGTTTGTACTGCTTTAAATTTCTTACCCCCTGGGATACCTCCCCCTATATCAAATATTATTTCCCTAAGGGTAGTACCCATGGGAACTTCAACAAGACCAACATTATTTACTTTTCCAGCAAGGGCAAAAACCTTAGTGCCTTTACTATTTTCCGTACCTATAGATGAGAACCATTTATGTCCCTTGTTGATGATAACTGGTATATTAGCAAAGGTTTCTACATTATTTACACAGGTGGGGTGACCCCAATAGCCTTCTTGGGCAGGATAGGGAGGTTTATAATTTGGTTCTCCCCTTTTTCCTTCACAGGAATTAATAAGGGCAGTTTCTTCTCCACAAACAAAGGCTCCAGCACCATATTTAATATCAATATCAAAGCTAAAGTCTGAATCAAAGATATTTTCACCTAATAAACCTAGTTCCCTAGCCTGTTTAATAGCTTTATTAAGCCTAGATATTGCAAGGGGGTATTCAGCCCGTATATAAATAATACCCTTATCAGCGCCAATGGCATAGGCACCAATAGCCATAGCCTCTAAAACACTATGGGGATCCCCCTCTAAAATACTTCTATCCATAAATGCACCTGGATCCCCCTCGTCTGCATTACAAACCATAAACTTCACATCACTGTCCTGTTTTTTCGTGATCTCCCATTTAACTCCCGTGGGGAAACCACCACCACCTCGACCCCTAAGACCTGATTTTTTAATAATATCTATAACTTTATCCCTTGACATTTCAGTAAGGGATTTACCTAAGGCTTTATAACCATCCATAGCTATATATTCATATATATCTTCTGGATTTATTAAACCACAATTTCTTAAAGCAATACGGAGTTGTTTTTTATAAAAGGACATATCTTCATGTTTTGTTACTACTGTTTTCTCTAGGGGGTCTTTATATAAGAGTCTTTCCACCTTTCTTCCCTTTATAATATGTTCATCAACAATATCCTTAGCATCCTTAGGACCAACCCTAACATAAAAAACATTATCCGGTTCTATTTTTACAATGGGGCCCTGTTCACAAAATCCGAAGCAACCGGTTTCTATAACCTTAACTTCATCACCATAACCTCTAGCTTTTAATATAAGATTTAAATTTTTAATAACTTTTCCACTATCACTTGCCAAACAGCCGGTACCACCACATACCAATATATTAGAACGGGTTACACTCATTTAAATTCACCTCCGTTAAAAGTATTATTTTCTATAAGTATTTAAGATATCATCTAAATCTTCTTCCTTTACCCTTCCATAAACTTTATCATCAACCATGACAACTGGGGCTAAGCCACAGGCTCCTACACATCGTACATCCCTTAGGGTGAATAATCCATCTTCAGTAATTTCATTAGCTTCAATATTAAGTTTTTCTTTAAGTCTTTCAGTAATTTTATCTGCACCCTTTACAAAACAAGCAGTTCCCATACATACACTAATGGTATGTTTTCCCCTAGGTTTAGTAGTAAAATAGGAATAAAAGCTTACCACACCAAAAACTTCAGCTCCAGGTATACCGAGTTTTCTAGCAACATAAAGTTGAACATCCCTTGGAAGGTAACCAAAAATATTTTGAGCTTTATGTAAAATAGCAATTAAAGCGCCCTTGGTGGTTTCCATACTGTCTATAAACTTATTAAGTTCATCAAATTTTTCTTTAGGTAAGTCGTCATTTACAGGTGCTGTAACACTAATTGATTGGGGTTTTGTCATGAGTAAAACCTCCTTTCTAAAAAAATAATATTTAATTTATTGATTATAATATTTTGAAATAATTAAAGGAGTTATTGTCAAATATTAGTATGTACTTAAAGGATGTTTTTTATTTAGTATAGATAATGAATAATAAAAATAAAATTTGAAAAAAACTGTTGACAAAGATGAAGTATAATATTATAATTTTAAAAAAGAAAAATAACTGACAAATATTTTAAATTCTGTGAATGGAAAGAGTAAGTAAAACTTGAAGTTATAGAGAGTCGGGGATGGTGGAATCCTGATATGGATTGTTTACTGAATGGTTCCATGAGAAGCAGTGGGAAATCTTAAGAGAGTATCACTTGCCGTAGGTCTTACGTTACAAAGACAGGGTATCGATATAGCATAGACTATTTTCTGTACCTGTATAAGAGAGATAGAAAAATACTATCTAAATTAGGTGGCAACGGGATAACAACATTTCGTCCTATAATAGGGGGAAGTGTTTTTTTTATACCATCAAATTTTTAGTTCCATGAGATTTATAATCTTATAACTAATTGGTTACAACGGGATTTCCAGTCCTGAAATTGATTAGTCACAAGGGGATTTGTAATCCCCAAATTGGCTGGTTGCAGGGGGATTCGTAATCCCTAAATTGGTTGGTTGCAGGGGGATTCGTAATCCCCCTGCTTACAGTATTTCACTATTTAACAAGGGTGGCAACGGGGAATGTAAGCATTTCCTCCCTATTATAGGGAGGAAGTGCTTTTTTTGTACCAAAAATTATAAAGAAAGTAGGTAGATAAAATGATTAATAAAAAAATGTCAACAGAATTTGGAAGGTTTGGAGGTCAATTTGTACCAGAAACACTAAAAGGTCCCCTTTTAGAACTTGAAGAGGAGTTTATAAAGGCAATGGAGGATGAGGACTTTAAAAAAGAGTATAGATATTATGTGAAAGAGTATTCAGGACGTCCCACACCATTATATTTTGCAGAAAATTTAACTAAAGAATTAGGAGGAGGAAAAATATATTTAAAAAGGGAAGATCTTAATCATACTGGAGCCCATAAAATAAATAATGTTATAGGTCAGATTTTATTAGCAAAGAGAATGAATAAAAAAAGAATTATAGCTGAAACTGGAGCAGGACAGCATGGGGTTGCAACGGCTACAGCATGTGCTAAATTCGATTTACAATGTGAAATTTATATGGGGGAAGAGGATATGAAACGCCAATCATTAAATGTATTTAAAATGAAGATGCTAGGAGCTAAGGTGAACCCAGTATCATCAGGAACTAAAACATTAAAGGATGCAGTAGATGAAGCAATAAAAGATTGGGTTAAAAATGTAGATAGTACCTTCTATTTAATAGGCTCAGTTGTTGGTCCCCACCCATATCCAACAATGGTAAGGGATTTTCAAAGAATTATTGGAGATGAAGTAAAGGGACAAATAATTGAGAAAGAAGGAAGGTTCCCTAATTATCTAGTGGCCTGTGTAGGGGGAGGAAGTAATGCAATGGGATTATTTTATCCATTTTATAAAGAAGAGAATGTAAAAATATATGGAGTAGAAGCAGGGGGCCTTGGAGTTGATAGTGATAAACATGCGGCAACTATTACTAAGGGAAGTATAGGAGTTATCCATGGTATGATGACATATTTACTTCAAGATGATGATGGTCATATAACGCCTGTACATTCTATATCTCCTGGTCTTGATTATCCTGGAGTAGGTCCTGAACATGCATATTTTCATTTAACCAAAAGGGGAAAGTATGAAAGTATAACTGATAAGGAAGCAGTAGAAGCCTTTAAACTGTTAACTGAAACAGAGGGAATCATACCAGCTATTGAAAGTTCCCATGCTATTGGATATCTTAAAAAATTAGCACCTAAAACTAAAAAAGATGATATTATTGTTGTTAATTTATCAGGAAGGGGGGATAAGGATATTAATACTATTAGAGAATTTATAGAATGATTTTCTTAGTCTAGGTTTTGCCCCACTATTATATGGCAATAATATGTAAAAAGAAAGATAAACTAAAAGACTATAAATTATAGTCTTTTTTTTATATAATAGTAAATACAGTTATATAGAAATAATATTACACACTGAGCTTTATAATCTGTTCAGTGGGTATTAGTCATAAAGGTTTTTAGAAAATTAGAGTATTAACAAATGAAAGGAGTATTTTATGAATTACTTAGAAGGATTGAATGAAAGGCAAAAAGAGGCAGTTACCACGACGGATGGTCCCCTTTTAGTTCTCGCAGGGGCAGGGAGTGGAAAAACTAGAGTTTTAACCCATAGAATTGCCTATATAATAGAAGAAAAGAATGTGGAGCCGGAGAATATACTTGCCATAACCTTTACCAATAAAGCAGCCAATGAAATGAAGGAAAGGGTAGAAAGGATTTTAAAGGGAAGAATTGGTCATATGTGGATGGGAACCTTCCACTCAATATGTGTAAGAATATTAAGGCGGGATATAGATAAAATAGACTATAATAGAAACTTTGTTATATTTGATACAGCGGATCAGAAAACCCTTATAACCGATTGCATTAAGGAATTAAATTTAGATAAAAAAATGTATGATCCAAAGACGATGCTAAACTTTATAAGTGGCCAAAAGGATAAATTGATTAAACCAGAATCGTACATAAAGGATAATTATAGTGACTTTAGAAAAAGACAACAAGGGGAAATATATGAACTATATCAGAAAAAATTAAAGGAAAATAATGCCCTTGATTTTGATGACCTTATTAATAAGACAATAGATTTATTTAAAGACTATCCAGAGGTTTTAGATTATTATCAAAGAAAGTTTAAATATATACTAGTTGATGAGTATCAGGATACCAATAGGGCTCAATATATTTTAGTAAGGTTACTTGCTAAACTTCATAAAAATATATGTGCCGTTGGCGATAGTGACCAGTCGATCTATGGGTGGCGTGGAGCTGATATAAGGAATATAAATGACTTTGAAAAGGACTACGACAATGCAAAGATTATAAAGCTTGAGCAAAATTATCGTTCAACTAAAAATATCTTAGATGCTGCCAACTATGTTATAAAAAATAATATGGATAGAAAGGCTAAAAAGTTATGGACATCCCAGGAATCAGGTAGCCTTATAAAGCAGTTTAAAGGTTATGATGAAAGGGATGAAGCAAGTTATATTATAAAGAACATAAATAAAATAAAGAAAGAAGAAGAATATGGTTTCTCCGACTTTGCAGTTCTTTATAGAACCAATGCCCAGTCCCGTGTACTAGAGGAAGCATTAATGAAGGCAAATATACCCTATAAGATTGTCGGGGGTCTTAAGTTCTATGATAGGAAGGAAATAAAGGATATTATTGCCTATTTAAGGCTTATACAAAATCCAGTGGATAATATTAGTCTAAAAAGAATAATAAATGTTCCTAAAAGGGGAATAGGAAAAAGAACATTAGAAAAAATAGAAGAAAAGAGCCTTAGTCAAGGGGAAAGCATGTATAGTATTATACTAGATGTTGATGAAATGGATAATCTATCCCATAGGGCTAAATCAAAAATAAAGGATTTTTCCTCTATGATAGGAAAGTTTATAGCCATGAAGGAACTTATAGAAGTAAAGGAACTTATAGAAAATGTAATAGATTCCACAGGATATGTTAGGGAACTTGAAAAGGATGATTCCGTTGAAGCCAGAACAAGAGTGGAAAATATAAAAGAGTTTCTATCGGTGGCAATAGACTTTCAAGCTAATAATGACGATAATAATCTAGAGGAGTTTTTAGCCAATATATCACTAATGTCCGATGTGGATAAAACCGATGAAGATTTAGATAATGCAGTTACTTTAATGACCCTTCATAGTGCCAAGGGCCTTGAATATCCAGTTGTATTTTTAACGGGAATGGAAGAGGGGCTATTCCCAACTTCGAGGGCACTAGATAGTGAAGCCGATTTAGAAGAAGAAAGAAGACTTTGTTATGTGGGAATAACTAGAGCGGAAAGGATACTTCATATGACAAATGCAATAACTAGAACCATATATGGTAGAACAAATTATAATACCCCATCAAGGTTTTTAGAAGAAGTACCATCAAACTTAGTTGAAGAAGGGAATAAATCCAGTGGTAATAAAATTGGTGGAATGAAGCCTAAAAGACAGCTAAAGGATTTCATGAAGGAATATGCAGTTACTGCAAAGGCAGAAAAGAAGAATACAACTACTGGAGATAGTGTTAAATCTGGTACAAAGATAAGACATAAAACATGGGGAGAAGGCACAGTGGTTCAAATAAATGGAACTGGGGATAACACGGAACTAACGGTGGCCTTTGCCAGTAAAGGAATAAAGAAGATAATGCTTTCCTATGCGCCGGTGGAAATTTTAAAATAATTGAGAATTGACAGTGGACAATTGACAGTTAAGGTGATTTTACTCACTCTGTTCGTAAAAGATTATAATTTTAAATCGGCTTCAGCCGATTTATACCTTAACTGTCAATTGTCAATTGTCCACTGTCAATTTTTAAAAAAAAGGGATGGTGAAACAATGGATAGAATGAGGGAACTTATAGATAAGATAAACGAGTTAAATTACTATTACTACACCCTTGATGATCCTAAGGTTAGTGATAAGGAGTATGATAGGTTATATGATGAGCTTTTAGAGCTTGAAGAGGAAACGGGAACTGTTATGGAGGACTCTCCAACCCAGAGGGTTGGTGGGGAACCCCTTGATAAGTTTGAAAAACATAGACATTTAGGTAGGCTTTGGAGTCTTGATAAAAGCCAGAGTATAGAAGAGTTAAGGGAATGGAACAATCGTGTTAAGAGACTTATTAGTCAACATAATACATCTAATGAAGAAAAGTTACCAGAACCTACATATATATTAGAATATAAATTTGATGGGTTGACTATAAACCTAACCTATGAAAATGGAAAGTTAGTCCAAGGGGCAACTAGGGGAAATGGAGTAGTGGGTGAAGCTATAATTCCCCAGATTAAAACCATAAAGTCTATCCCTTTAACTATAGATTTTGATGGTACTATAGAAGTGCAAGGAGAAGGGGTAATGCCCTTATCTGTTTTAGAAGAATATAATAAGAAGGCAGACGAACCCCTTAAAAATGCAAGAAATGCAGCGGCAGGAGCCCTTAGAAACCTTGATCCTAAGGTTACTGCAAAGAGAAATCTATCGGCATACTTTTATAATGTAGGATATATAGAGGGAAAGGAATTTGAAACCCACTTAGAAATGATGGAATTTTTAAAGGAAAATAGATTGCCTGTATTTAAATACATAAAATCATTTAATAATATAGAAGATTTAATAGAACAAATAGAAGTGTTAAATGAAGAAAGAAAAAAATTAGATGTATTAACCGATGGATTAGTTATAAAAATAAATGATATGAGAACAAGGGAAGTCTTAGGATATACTCAAAAATTCCCTAGATGGGCAATAGCATATAAGTTTGAAGCGGAAGAGGTTACAACAAAACTTAATAAAATAAATTGGAATGTGGGAAGAACAGGGAAAGTTACCCCAACAGCAGAACTTGAACCAGTGGATATAGGGGGAGTGACTGTAAAGCGGGCTACACTAAATAACTGGGATGATATCCAAAGAAAAAATGTAAAAGTAGGTTCTAGGGTATGGATAAGAAGATCCAATGATGTTATACCAGAGATAATGGGAACAGTGAATGAAAGTTGTGGAGATTGTAAAGATATAGAGAAACCTGAAGAGTGTCCCTATTGTGGTAGTGAACTTATAAGGGATGGAGTACATATATTTTGTCCCAATTCATTATCCTGTAAGCCTCAACTGGTATCAAGACTTGTCCATTATGGTAGTAGAGATGCAATGAACATAGAGGGATTTAGTGAAAAAACAGCTATACAATTATTTGATGAATTGGATTTAAAAAATATACCTGAGCTTTATGAACTTAAATTTGATGATCTAGTTAAATTAGATAGATTTGGAGAAAAAAAGGCTCAAAATTTATTAGATGCAATAGAAAAAAGTAAGGATTGTACCCTAGACGCATTTATATATGCCCTTGGCATACCCAATGTAGGCAAGAAGACAGCGACAGACTTGGCTAATAAATATAAATCATTGGATAATCTATTAAAAGCTTCAAAGGAAGAGCTAGTTGATATTCCCGATATTGGAGAGATTGTAGCAGATAGTATAATAGAGTTTGTAAATGATGAAAAAATATTAGATAGTATAGAAAAGTTACTAGATGAAGGGGTTAAACCAACTTACCATGAAGAAGAGACGATAGATGAGGAAACAATATTTACTGATAAAAAAGTAGTGGTAACAGGAACAATAGAAGGGATAAGTAGAAAGGAAGCAAAGGAAATAATCAAAAGACTAGGTGGTAAAGTAACGGGAAGTGTAAGTAAAAATACCGACCTTGTTGTAGTGGGGGAAAATCCCGGTTCTAAAGCTGATAGGGCAAGGGATCTAGGAATTAGGATAATTGATGGTGATGAGTTTAGAAGTATGGTTGAAGGTATAGAATAATATAAAAAATAGGAATTTACCTCTGGGTAAATTCCTATTTTAAAATTTATTATTAGATTTATAATATCAATAGCAAGAAGAGGGGATTTTAATTATGGAAAGGGAGTACTACTCTATTATAAAAGAACTTTCGAGAATTCATATTGTTCCGTATCATAAATGGAATAATAAAGCAAAAAAAATTATAAAGGATTTATTGGGAGATATTCCATATTTTATAACTCCCAATGGGAGTATATTCATAGGGGAAGAATGTGAGGAAAATATTAAAAGTAACAAAATATGTTTACAGGCCCATTTAGATCATCCGGGGGGAAGACTATATTATAGTAAGCAACAAAATTATATGTATTGTAAATTTTATGGGCAAAGTAGCTGTCAGAAACTAATAGGTAGAAAATTTGGGGCTTTTACATTGGGAGAAAGTAAGTCAATTAATAATCTAGAAGTGGAACATTGTAACAAGAATTCAAATGATTATATAACTTTGTTTTTTAAACCTAATAAAGAGATTATGAAAGAATATGAATCAGGGGATCTGGTTATCCATTATAATTCCTCCTTAGTAGTAGATGAAAGTATAAAAAACTGGAATTTAGATGATATATTAAATAGTGCTTTGATTATATATCTTTTGAAGGATAAAAAATATAGAGGACATTATGGTCTCTTAACCATAAATGAAGAAGTTGACCACAGTGGTATATATGAATTTTTAAATATAACTATAGACAAAAATCTTTACTTTATATCAATGGACACCATATATGATGAAAGCAATATCAATAATGATTTCGGCATAAGAATTAAACAAGGAAGGGTTAAACTAGATAAGTTTATACCTAATAATTTTAAGAATAACATTAATGAAAAATATAAAGGTAAAATCCCTTTTGGAGAAAGTGAAGCTATAACTTTGACTAAGGAAAATGCAAGCAATATAGGTTTATTTGTCAAGATAAAAAACTTTCACAATGGAATTCCCTTTAAGAAATTTCAAGAGGAAGAAATTCATATAGAAGTATTTAATGAGTATATTAATTTTGTAAAATATATTGTTGATAGTATGGATATGTACTTAACTTTAGAAAGGCTTAAGTTTTTTAAAGTTAGTAAAGACAAGTTAAAAATAAATATTAGAAATTACTGCAATGATATTAGAGATATAATATTAGAATGTAGAGATTACACTGACTACTTAATAAAAGGCGCTCAGAATATAAGTGATATTTTTTCAAAATATAACTTAAATATACCAAATATGAACAACCATATATTTTATAACTGCAAGAAAAACTTAGAAAACAAAGAAATTATGGAAATAGACAAGATGGAGGTTGAGGAAATAGTAGGATATTTGTTAGACAATATTTCTAATTTATTTGATATAGAGAAAGATGATCTCTTTAACTATATTAAGGATATAGATATATCACAAATAATATTGGGAAATTTTAATGCTTGTAATATATTTCATCCTAGACCTATGATTATACTATCTAATGACCAAATCAGAGGAGAGGATATAGAAAGGGTTATGACCCATGAACTAACCCATTATATTACGAGAAATATATGGAGGGGTATAAACCTGCCAGGTATCGCTAAAACTTATTATGATGAGGGATTAGCTATATATATATCGGCTAAAAAATGCAAACTAACTATTAGAGAAGCACTAACTTTAAAAGAAGATGAATATGTTAAATATATGGGAAATATAGAAAAGTTAAGAGAATGGTTTTTAGACTATTTAAGAGGTAATAATGTAAGTTTCTATAAGGGAAATATACATGAATATTTTATAGAAAAGCAAGTTCCCCACCCATTCTATGCAAATACAAAAGAAATGCCCCGTTATGGATATTTTCTAGGGGCATTAGAGACTAAAAGGATGATTGAAGGAGGGAATTATTATGAAAAATTGTTATGTAAGTAATTATTTAAATATAATTTCCCTAAAAAATACAAGCTTATTATTTAATGGTTTCAGTGGCTCTGTAGATGAAGTCTCTAAGGATTTAGGAGATTTTTTAAAAAATAATAAAAGAATAAAAAAGCAAAATGATATTTTAGAAGAAGAAATTAACTTCTTGATGAATCGGGGACATTTAACTAGCTTATCAAAGGAACAGGAAATAGAAAAATTTAAAGAGTTTGCTAAAAGAGTGGATGATTACAATATGAAAGTATATGCAAAACGAGGAAAATTAATGCTTCTTTTGACCTATGATTGTAATTTAGATTGTTATTATTGCTATCAAAATTCAATAAGAAAAGAAAAAAATAATAAGTTAATGACAAAAGATTTAGTAAATCAATTATTTAACGATTATTATTATCAATTATTTAGAGATGTAGATAAGGGTAACGTGGATATAATATTATATGGAGGGGAACCTCTTTTGAAAAAAAATAGGGAAGTTGTAGAAAGAGCATTAGAATATTCTAAAAAATACTCTAGCAATGTAGCGGCAATATCTAATTGTACGGAACTAGAGCACTATATAGATCTACTGGGACCCTTACCGGGTATGATTAACTTTATACAAGTGTCAATCGATGGTGATAGAAAAAGTCACAATGAAACTAGAAGCACTAAAAAAGGTAGATTTACATTTGATACTATATTGAGGAATATACATATAATGCTTGATAAGAAAGTTAAAGTAAATATACGGATAAATATACAACCTAAAAATTTTCAAAATCTTGATGTCTTATATGATTTACTGGAACAGGAAGAAATATTAGATCACCCATATTCCTATGTGTATGTAAATAATTTAAGAAATAATTTTGGACAAGTAAGAAATATTGATTTTGAAAATGATAAAAAAGTATTAGAGTTATTGGAAAAAATGAATACTAAAGACAAAATAAAGCATCCTATAAGAAGGCGAGCAGATGAAGTATCATATACTATAAAAACGAAAAAAAATATGCCATTTAAAAAAACTAGATTTTGTATGAAAAACATACCGAATAATTACATAGTAGACCCATACGGTGATATTTATGGATGTTATGAAGAAGCCGGCAGGAGTAGACTAAAAATAGGTTCTTTAAGAAATGGAGAATTAAAGAAAACCCTCAATAAGGAAATATACTTACAAAGAAATATTATAAACATTAAAAAGTGCTTAGGATGTTCGGTAGCTTTACTCTGCGGTGGAGAATGTGATGTTAAAGTAAGAGAAAAAAATATAGATATAAAATCCTATTGTAACTCTAGAAAAAAAGAAATTCACCAAGGAATAAAAAATTTTTATACAAAAGGGGGAGACTTTACAACTGATTATTTAAATACTTTATTTCCCAATCTGTAAAAAAGGTATAATACTACATTCTATGAGAGATGTTTACACAACAGAAGTAATAATGTATTATATTTTATAGAACCTATAAAAAATAGAGGAGAAGGGAGAATTGAGAGAGGAGAGTTAGTTGAAAGTCGGTTTCGCTGGTTTGTCTATATCTCTTTACTCTAAATTCTCCACTATAAAAAGATAAGGAGGATGAAAGAATGATATCGAAAGATGATGTAAAGCATGTTGCTAAGCTTTCTAAGCTTAAGTTTAATGATGAAGAAATAGAAGATTTTACAGAAAAATTTAAATCAGTAGTAGAATATATAGATAAGTTAAAAGAAGTTGATACAGAAGGTGTGGAACCTACATATCACGTTCTTCCTATAAAAAATGTTATGAGGGAAGATGAAGTTCATGAATCCCTATCTAGGGATAAGGTTTTATCCAATGCCACTAATAGTGAAAATGGATATATAAAGATACCAAAGGTTCTTAAATAAACAAAGAAAAGAGGTGAAAAAAATGGATGTTACAACAATGACTATCCATGAATTAAGGGATAAAATAAGAAATAAAGAAATAAGTTCCTATGAATTAGTAGAAAGCTTTTTTAATAAAATAGAAAAAACTGATGAAAAATTAGGTAGTTTTATATCATTAAATAAAGAAAAAGCATTAAAGAAAGCTAAAATAATAGATAAAAAACTAGAAAATGGAGAAGAACTTGGAGACTTAGCAGGAATACCTATTGCCATAAAGGATAATATTGTGGTTGAAGGATTAAAAAATACATGTGGCTCTGAACTTTTAGAAAATTTTGTATCCCCATATGATGCCACAGTTATAAAAAGATTAAAGGCTGAAGGAGCTATAATAATAGGTAAAACCAATATGGATGAGTTTGCAATGGGTTCATCAACTGAAACATCAGCATATAAGATTACAAAAAATCCATGGGATTTAGATAGGGTTCCAGGGGGATCAAGTGGAGGTTCAGCAGCAGCAGTTTCAGCTAACCAAATACCATTTGCCCTAGGTTCATCAACAGGAGGATCGATAAGACAGCCTGCAAGCTTTTGTGGAGTAGTTGGATTTAAGCCTACATACGGTTTAGTATCAAGATATGGTCTTGTGGCCTTTGCATCTTCCCTTGATCAAATAGGGCCCATTACAAAGGATGTGGAGGATTGTGCCATTGCCCTTAATAGTTTAGTGGGATATGATAAAATGGATTCCACATCTATAGACAGGGAAAAGATTGATTATAAAAAGGCCCTTATAAATGATATAAAGGGACTTAAGGTAGCATTGCCTAAGGAATACTTTGATGAAAGAATAGATAAGAAAATTAAAGAAAAGGTATATGATGCAGTAAAAGTACTGGAAGAATTAGGGGCAGAGGTAAGTGAAGTAAGTCTTCCCCATACAGAATATGCACTACCGGCATATTACATACTGGCACCATCAGAAGCTAGTTCAAATCTAGCTAGATTTGATGGTATTAGATATGGAAAAAGAGCGGAAAATTATGAATCAACGGAAGATATATTTATAAATACAAGAAGTGAAGGATTTGGAGAAGAGGTAAAAAGAAGAATTATGGTAGGAACCTATGCATTATCATCGGGATATTATGATGCATATTATGACAAAGCCCAAAGAGTAAGAACATTGATAAAAAGAGATTTTGACAAAGTATTTGAAGAATACGATGTTATTTTATCACCTACCACCCCAACACCACCATTTAAGATAGGGGAAAAGGTAGATGACCCGGTATCTATGTATCTATCAGATTTATTAACTGTATCTGTAAACTTAGCTGGAATATGTGCCATGTCTATGCCCTGTGGGTATGTAAATGATTTACCAGTAGGCCTTCAAATAATAGGGAATGCCTTTGAAGAAGAAAAGGTGCTAAGGGTTGGATATACTTATGAAAAGAATGACAAAATAAAAGAGAAAACACCTGAAATAGGAGGTGAGGTAAATGGGTTATAAAACTATAGTTGGTTTAGAGATACATTCAGAACTTATGACAAAATCAAAAATATTTTGTGGCTGTTCCACAGAATTTGGCTCAGACGTAAATACAAACTGTTGTCCAATATGTCTAGGTATGCCAGGAGCATTACCGGTTTTAAATAAACGGGTTGTAGAGTTTGGTATAAAGGCAGGACTTGCCTTTAATTGTGAAATATCGGAAAGAACTAAAATGGATAGAAAAAACTATTTTTATCCTGACTTAGTAAAGGGATATCAAATATCCCAATATGATATGCCCCTATGTAAAGAGGGATATATAGAAATAGAGACAGATAAGGGACCTAAAAAAATAGAGATAGAGAGAATACACATTGAGGAAGATACAGGTAAATCTATCCACTCAGGTATCGGTGATTCTCTTCTAGACTATAATAGAGCAGGGGTACCCCTTATAGAGATAGTATCTAGACCTGATATGAACTCTGCAGAGGAGACAAAGCAGTTTTTAGAAAAGCTAAAGGCTGTTCTTCAATATATAGAGGTTTCAGACTGTAGAATGGAAGAAGGTTCTTTAAGATGTGATGTAAATGTAAATGTGGTTGATGAAGAAACTGGAAATAAAACTACAATAACTGAGCTTAAAAACCTAAATTCCTTCAGTGCAGCTGTTAAGGCTATAGAGTATGAAGAGAAAAGGCATATAGCTTTATTAAAAGAAGGAAAAGATACAAAAAGGGAAACAAGAAGATGGGATGAAATGAAAAATGAAACTATAGTTATGAGATTAAAGGAAAGTGTATCAGACTATAGATATTTCCCAGAACCAGATATAGTTGAAATGAATATTCATAGAGACTGGGTAAATAAAATAAAGGGAGATTTACCAGAGCTTCCCCATGCAAGAAGGGAAAGATTTATTAAAGAATATGATCTTCCTGAATATGATGCAGGGGTTCTTACTGACTCTAAGAAACTTGCGGACTTCTACGAAGAAACTGTTAAATTAGCAAATGACCCCAAGTCAGTTAGTAACTGGATAATGGGTGATATGTTAAGAAGACTTAAAGATGAAGGGTTAGAAATTCATGAAATAAGATTTACGTCAAAGGATTTAGCCGATTTAATAAAATTAATTGATACAGGGAAGATAAGCAATAAAGTAGGTAAAAAAGTATTTAGAACCATGTTTGAAGAAGGAAAGGATCCAAACACCATAGTAAAGGAAAAGGGGCTTACCCAAATAAGTGATGAAGGGGAGATTAGAAAGATGGTACAAGAAGTAATCGATAATAATCCCCAATCTATAGACGATTACAATAATGGAAAAGATAGAGCTTTAGGGTTTTTGGTAGGTCAAGTTATGAAGGCATCAAGGGGGAAAGCTAACCCGCAAATGGTTAATAAACTATTACGGGAAATGATAAAATAGAATCGTTTATATATATTACACAAAAGACAACCCTATAGGGTTGTCTTTTTAGTTAATATTTTTTAAAAAGATAGTTTATTTATTAACTAACAAAGTATAATTATACAATTAATTGCATAAACAAATAGTAATGTTTAAAGGGAAAAAAGGGTGACCTGTTATGATATAGAGACTACAGATAATTATTACAAATATTTAAAAGTATATTTAATGTTTAACTATTGAATTTTTCGACAAATTATTGTATTATAATAAAGTAACCAAAAAAGTAGATAACTGTCGGCAAAGAAAAGATACTTTATTGTTCTGTAAAGAAAAATAGAATATGTGATTTTTTTGCATAAATAAACAGGAAATTTACTTTCTATTATATGTAAAAAATAGACAAGCCTTCTAACAACACTTATTTTAAGAATCACACTTTAAATTACACTAGTTTATACAATATTGTTTTAACTTCACTTTTAATACAATAAATAAATATTTAAATTAGTCTTTATATATTTCAATAATTTATATACCCGATTGTTTTAGAGATATTCTAAAATATATTTCAGGTTATTAATTTTGAAATTTCAAAAAATTCACTTGTACTTGTATTATTAGACCAGTTTAAGGAGGTGAACTGACTAAAGGTACTGGCATTATTGTTTATTCAAATTAATTGAAAATTCATAACAGAAGATTTTATGGAGGTGTTTATTTAATGGGAAGATATGTTCTTAAAAGAATCATTTATATGCTTATTGTTATATGGGCAATTGCAACAATAACATTCTTTTTAATGCATGCAATTCCAGGAGATCCATTTTCAAGTGATAGGGGAACTCCACCAGAAGTATTAGAAAACTTAAGAGCTAAGTATGGACTTGATAAACCATTAATTCAACAGTATGGAAGGTTTTTAAAGAATTTACTACATGGAGATTTAGGTTTATCCCTTAAGTACAAAACAAGAACTGTTAACAAGATGTTATCTGACGGATTACCAGCTTCAGCTAAAATAGGTGTAATTTCTATGGCGCTGGGAGTTTTTGCAGGGGTAACATTAGGTGTTATAGCAGCACTTAATAATAAAGGATTTTTTGATTATTTTGTAATTATATTAGTTGTTATTGGTATTTCGGTACCTAGTTTCGTATTTGCGTCATTATACCAATATTTCTTTGCAGTAAAATGGGAGATACTCCCTGTTGCCGGTTGGGAAGGTCCGAGCTATATGGTATTACCAATAATATCATTGGCCACAGGATATATAGCAAGTTATGCAAGATATATGAAGACATCAATGATAGAAGTTATGGGTTCAGACTATGTTGTTACTGCTAAATCAAAGGGATTATCCCACTTTACAGTTATAGTTAAACACGTTATTAGAAATGCCAGTGTACCAATTATAACGTTCTTTGGACCAACTCTTGCGGGAGCTGTTGTAGGTTCATTCGTTATAGAGAGTATATTTGCTGTTCCTGGTATAGGTAAGTACTTTGTTGATAGTGTTCAACAATATGACTATACAATGATACTTGGTACAACCCTATTTACTTCAATAGTAGTAGTTGTAGGTTACTTTATAAGTGATATGCTTTATGGAGTAGTAGATCCAAGAATTAGAATAGACAAGTAGGGAGGGGTAAAAAAATGGCTGAATTAAAAAAAGAACAATTTAAAACTATAGGTAAAGACTTATCTAAAGCTCAAACTATAAATAGACCAAGTATGACATATTGGCAAGATGCTTGGAGAAGACTTAAAGGTAATAAGATGTCAATGATATCCTTAACGATATTACTTCTTTTAACAATAATGGCATTTGTAGGACCATTCATGAATGAATTTGAGTTTAATAAAGGTGATTTATTATTAGGTAATACTGAACCAAACTCAACTTACTGGTTTGGTACCGATGAAATAGGTAGAGACCTTTGGACTAGAGTATGGAAAGGTGCTAGGGTTTCCCTTCTTATAGGTTTTACCGTTGCCTTTATTAATATTATATTAGGTATACTATACGGTGGTATTTCAGGATATATAGGTGGAAGAACCGATATGATCATGATGCGTTTCTGTGAGATATTAGGTTCTATACCATATCTAATCAGGGTTATAATGCTTATGACTGTTTTAGGTTCAGGAATTAAAACCATAATTATTGCCATGACTTTAACCGGTTGGGTAGGAGCTGCCCGTATGGTTAGGGGTCAGGTTTTACAGCTTAAAGAAATGGAATATGTTATGGCTGCCAAAACCCTTGGTTCAGATACAGGAAGAATAATATTAAAGCACTTAGTTCCAAATACAATGGGGGTATTAATAGTATCTGTGACATTTAGAATACCTGGAGCGATATTTGGAGAGGCTTTCTTAAGTTATATAGGTATGGGTATTCCAGTACCAAAGGCCAGTTTAGGTTCCCTGTCTCAAGCGGGTACTCAAATGTTACTGGTTCATCCTTATCAGTTGGTATTCCCAGCCTTAGTAATAAGTATATTAATGCTTTCATTTACATTGTTCGGTGATGGTCTAAGAGATGCACTAGATCCTAAATTAAGACAGTAAGGAGGGGAATAAATTGGCTAAAGATAACAGTAAAGTCTTATTAGATGTAAAAGATTTAAGAGTTTCCTTTGACACATACGCAGGGGAAGTTCAAGCGGTTAGGGGAACAAACTTCTATGTAAATAAAGGAGAGGCATTAGGTATAGTTGGAGAGTCAGGATGTGGTAAATCGGTTACAGTTAAATCACTACTGAAGCTAATACCTATGCCACCGGGAAGAATAAAAACAGGTAGTGCAATGTTTAACGGTAAAGACCTAGTAAAGATGTCGGATAAAAAATTAGAATCTATTCGTGGTAGTGAAATAAGTATGATATTCCAGGATCCAATGACATCTCTTAACCCAACTATGAAAGTTGGTAAGCAGATAATGGAAGGGTTAATAAAACACCAAAAGATGAGTAAAAAAGAGGCTAAGGAAAGGGCAATAGAAATGCTTAGGTTAGTTGGTATTCCAACTCCGGAAAAACGTGTTGACCAATATCCCCACGAATTTAGTGGTGGTATGAGACAAAGGGGTATGATAGCCATAGCCCTTGCATGTAATCCAAAGTTGTTGGTGGCAGATGAGCCAACTACAGCCCTTGACGTTACAATACAGGCCCAGATATTAGACCTTATGAAGGACTTACAGGATAAAATGAATACATCTATTATAATGATTACCCATGACCTTGGTGTTATAGCAGATATAGCCCAAAGAGTTGTTGTTATGTATGGTGGTCTTATAATGGAAGAGGGAACTGTTGATGATATATACTATAATCCGCAACATCCATATACATGGGGATTATTAAAGTCAGTTCCAAGATTAGACAACAAGAAAAAAGAGAGACTAGTTCCAATAGAAGGTACACCTCCGGACTTATTCTCTCCACCAAAGGGATGTCCATTTGCGGATAGATGTGAATATGCTATGCCAATATGTAAAGAAGAAATGCCAGAAAAAACATCAATTACAGACTTACATGCAGTAAGTTGTTGGTTACAGCATGACATGGCTCCTGACGTTAAAAACCCTGTAACAGAAGGGAGGAAAAAATAATGGCAACAAAAGACTTATCAAAGGCTAAGAATCTTTTAGAAATAAGGGATCTTAAAAAATATTTCCAAGTAGGAAAAGGACAAACACTAAAGGCTGTTGATGGTATTACCTTCTCAATTAAAAAGGGAGAAACAGTAGGTCTTGTTGGAGAGTCTGGATGTGGTAAAACCACTGCAGGTAGAACTTTAATAAGACTATATGAAGCAACCGGTGGAGAAGTAATATTTGATGGAATGAATGTTCATAAATTAGATAAAAAAGGATTAAAGGACTTTACAAGAAGAGCACAAATGATATATCAGGACCCTTATGCATCATTAAATCCTCGTATGACAGTTGGGGATATAATAGCAGAGGGATTAGATATACATGGATTATATAAAGATAATAAAGAGAGAATGAAAAAGGTATATGATATACTTCAAATAGTTGGACTAAACAAGGAACATGCTAATAGATTTCCCCATGAATTTAGTGGAGGACAAAGACAACGTGTAGGAGTTGCTAGAGCCCTTGTATTAGAACCGGACTTTATAGTGTGTGATGAACCAATATCAGCTCTGGATGTGTCTATACAGGCTCAGGTGGTCAACTTACTTGAAGACTTACAAAAAGAAATGGGATTAACATATCTGTTTATCGCCCATGACTTAAGTATGGTTAAGCATATATCCGATAGGATAGCTGTTATGTATTTAGGATCAATGATGGAGTTAACATCAAGTAATGCTCTTTATGAAGAACCATTACATCCATATACAAAGGCACTTTTATCTGCTATACCTATTCCAGATCCTGAGATAGAAAGAACTAGAGAGAGGGAAATATTAAAGGGAGATGTACCAAGTCCTATAAATACACCTCCAGGATGTAAGTTCCAAAATAGATGTAAATATGCTACAGATATATGTAGAAAAGAAGCACCAGTTTTAAAAGAAGTTAAACCAGAACATTATGTGGCATGCCATCTAGTTAAATAAGAAGGAAGAAAAAAAGAACAAAGTGGCCTTTAGCCACTTTGTTCTTTTTTTTGTAGGGACAAGGCATGCCTTGTCCAGTGATGGAACATAAACTATGATACTGAAAAGTAGAGGAGAATTCATTCTCCGGATTCTTTTGATGAAGAAGAAATGGGAAGTTATAAAAATTGTATTTTTTTTCTAGGCCCTGAATATATTCAGGGCCTTTTTAACGCCATATAGTTAAAAATAAATTATTATCTCTGAACTTTATGAGAAATGAGACGTGTTAAAAATTACTTTATTTTACTATAAAAATACAGTAGGAATAAATAACCCCTTATCAGCGTATAAGTTAATAAAGAAATATTTAACGAAAAATTAATATTTAACAAAATTCATTAAAAAGAATGTGGTCAAGTTATAGAGTGGTATACAATAAATGGAGATGACAAAAAAATGCTTTTTTAATATTACAAACTCTTGACAATATGTTAATAATATTTTATAATTTTAATAAATTGTTAACACAATGTAACATATGCTCAATTTAACAATAAGTTTAAGAAATTAAATAATTGTTAAAAAAAGGAGGGATATTATAAAGTAAATTATTGTGTAAGCAATGTTAAATCTTTTATAAATCAAAGGGGGATTCTAGAATGAAAAAAAGTAAATGGTTAGTACTATTGTTAGTAGTTACTTTAATAGCTTCATTAACATTAACTGCATGTGGTGGAAATGATGAAGATACTTCTTCAGATGCTAAGATAGAAGACAAAACTGACGATAGTGCAAAGGACCAAGATGAAGATAAGAAAGAAGAGGATACTAACAAGGAAGAAGAGAAAAAAGAGGAAGCTAAGGCACCAGAAGGATTTACAACTGATACAGCTAGCTTATCTAAAGATATATTAGCAAAAGAACAAGTTTTAAGTGTTAATTTAGGGGAAGAACCACCTTGTTTAGATCCTCAAGTAAGTACAGATGGAACTTCAAGTACTATACTTAATGATACATTAGAAGGATTAATTAGAATGGATCATACCGGTGAAGTTAAAAAAGGTTCTGGTATGGCCATAGATTGGACATTAAGTGATGATAAGACAGTGTACACATTTAAGTTAAGAGAAGCTAACTGGTCAGATGGAACTCCAGTAACTGCCCATGATTTTGAATATTCATGGAAGAGAATAATGGACCCAGAACTAGCTTCGGACTACGCATTTATGACATATGATATTAAAAATTCTGAAGCTTTCTATAAAGGAGAAATAACTGATCCATCTCAAATAGGAGTTAAAGCTTTAGATGATCACACTTTAGAAGTAACATTAGGAAAGCCAAATCCAACATTTCTAAGTAAATTACAACATAGTACATTCTTCCCATCAAGAAAGGACATGGTTGAAGAATTAGGAAATAAATATGCATCAGAAGCAGACTTAGTTCCATCAAATGGACCATTTAAAGTTGCAGAGTGGAAACATGAGTCTAAAGTAATTTTAGAGAAAAATCCAGAGTATTGGGATGCAGATTCAGTTATATTAGATAAAATCAATTTCCATATAATTAAAAATTCAAACTCAGTGGTAGGTATGTATAAAACAGGAGAACTTGATTACATAGGTGTACCACAACAGTTTATAGATGAATATATTGATGAATTACAACTTATACCTCAGGCTTTTAGTGTTTATAGAACATTTAATAATGAGCATAAATACTTAAAGAATAAGAAGTTGAGAAATGCATTTGCAAGAGCCATAGACCAAACAAAAATATATGAAACTATGGATAAAGGATTGTCCCAGGCTGCATATGGTTGGGTACCAACTGGAATTGCAGGATATGATGGTAAAACTTTCCGTGAAATAGCAGGAAAAAAATTATTTAAAGATGTAGGAACCGGATACTCCAAAGAAGATCTTGATAAACTATATAATGAGGCGTTAGAAGAGTTGGGTGCTACTACTGAAGAAATAAGTGATGGTTTAAGGGTTATGACTGGTCAAACTGATAGTGCATTAAAATATGTACAAATATACCAGCAAATGCTAGAATCCAATTTAGGTGTTAAGGTTACAATAGAGCAAAACACTTGGAAGGTTAGATTAGATAAGCAAGCTAGTGGTGACTTTGAGATTACCACTGGATCGGGATGGATTGGTGACTACAACGATGCTATGACATTTATGGACTTAATGATGAGTGATAATCCACAAAACAGGGCTAGATGGTCAAATGCTGAATATGATAGATTAGTTCAATCAGCTATGGATACATTTGATGCTAAAAAACGTGTAGATTCAATGATAGAAGCAGAGAAGATATTAATAGATGATATGCCTGTTCATCCATATGAATTTAATGTAAGTAGATTATTAGAAAGACCATACGTTAAGAATATAGTAAGACTTCCACTTCAAGTTACAAGTGGTAAGAAATGGGCTTATATTTTAAAACACTAAAAGATAACTAAGGAGTTTAGTCCCTGTGACTGGGCTCCTTTGTTCTTTAAAGAAGAATGGGTAAAAGCAAAGAATAAAGATTGGAGAATAAAGAGTGAATAGGGAAACCTTCGACTGAAGTCGAAACTACAGAGCTTAATTATGTAGGGACTTAATATTAAAGTTGAACTTATTCTGTGGGGCTAAATATACTCATAATAACTGTAGATCAAAAACATATAACAAAAATGTAATATTTAAGATGACGAATCTTAGATTAGTTGTTTTGGTTAAATACTTAGCTTCGATGAACTTTAATATGAAAATAAGTTATAACATATTACGCAAAATTGACAAATTATTAATAATGCTTTATAATATTATTCAAAATGTTAATAAAATGAAATCAATACTTAATTTAGTTGTAACATTAGGAGGTAATATATGAAGGGGGGGACTAAAAGATATAATAATTAAATATTTTATAAAACAAAGGGGGATTTTATAATGAAAAGAAATAAATGGTTAGTATTGTTATTAGTAGTTACCTTGATAGCTTCATTAACATTAACTGCATGTGGTGGAGGAGATGAAGATACTTCTTCAGATGCTAAAGTAGAAGAGAATATTAATGATAGTGTTGAGGAGCAGGATAAAGAGAAAAAAGATAAAGAAGAGGTTAAGAAAGAGGAAACTGAAGAAGCAAAAGCACCGGAAGGATTTACAACTGATACAGCTAATTTATCCCAAGATATATTAGCAGAAGAACAGGTTTTAAAGGTTAATTTAGGTAGTGAACCACCTTGTTTAGACCCACAATTAAGTACAGACGAATCTTCAAGTACTATACTTAATGATACATTAGAGGGTATAATTAGAATGGATCATACTGGTGAGGTTAAGAAAGGTTCAGGAATGGCTATAGATTGGGAGATAAATGATGATAAAACTGAATATACATTTAAGTTAAGAGATGCACAATGGTCAGATGGCCAGCCAGTAACTGCCCATGATTTTGAATATGCATGGAAGAGAATAATGAGTCCCGAATTAGCTTCGGATTATTCTTTTATGACATATGATATTAAAAATGCTGAGGCATACTTTAAAGGGGAAATAACCGATCCTAATGAAATAGGGGTTAAAGCAGTAGATGACCATACATTAAAGGTAACATTAGGAAAGCCTAACCCAACATTCTTAAGTAAGCTACAACATAGTACTTTCTTCCCTGCAAGAAAAGATATGTATGAAGAGTTTGGAGATAGGTATGCATCAGAAGCTGACTTAGTACCATCATGTGGACCATTTAAAGTATCGGAATGGCAACATGAGTCAAAAATCGTACTTGAAAAGAACCCGGCTTATTGGGATGCAGATTCAGTTATATTAGATAAAATACATTTTTCTATGATTACAAACTCAAACTCTAGAGTTGGGATGTATGAAACTGGAGAACTTGATTATACTGGGGTTCCACAACAATTTATAGATAAATATATGGATGAATTAGAATTAATTACAGATGCATGTACTTACTATAGAACTATTAACACTGATACCAAATATTTAAAAAATAAAAAGCTAAGGAAATCATTGGCTCAAGCTATAGATCAAACTAAAGTTTGGAAAACTATGGATAAAGGGCTAACACCAGCTGCATATGCTTTAATACCTCCAGGAATAGCGGGGTATGGTGGTAAAACATTCCGTGAAATAGCAGGACAAGAATTATATCATGATATAGGTACAGGAGTTTCTAAAGAAGAACTTGATAAGTTATTTAATGAAGCCCTTGAAGAGTTAGGTGCTACTAAAGAGGATTTAAGTGAAGATATTACTTTCTTAACTGGTCAAGCAGATACTTCATTGAAATATGCCCAAATATATCAACAAATGTGGCAAGAAAATTTAGGACTAGATGTAGAAATAGAGCAAAGTACTTTCAAAGTTAGGTTAGATAGGGAAGCTAGTGGTGATTTTACCATCGTATCAGGAGGTTGGATTGGAGATTATAATGATGCTATGACATTTATGGATTTATTTATGAGTGACAACCCACAAAATAGAACTAGATGGTCAAATGCTGAGTATGATAAACTAATAGAAACTGCTATGAATAAATTTGACCAAAAAGAGCGTATAGATGCTATGGTTGAAGCTGAAAAATTACTTATGGATGAGATGCCAATAGATCCATCCTCTTATCGTGTATCTAGATTACTTAAAAGACCGTATGTTAAAAATATAGTAAGACTTCCATTACAGGTTACAAGTGGTAAAAAATGGGCTTATATTTTAAAACACTAAAAAGGAATTAAGGAGTTTAGTCTTTTAGGCTAGGCTCCTTTCTTTATTAAAGAAGAATGGGTAAAATCAAAGAATAGAGAATGGAGAATAAAGAATAGATAAGGAGATTTTACTCCCTTTGGTCGTAAAATTATATTGTGTAGGTACAGGGCATACCATGTTCCTACATAAATTTATGGGATCTCGGATTCCCTGATCTCTTCACAGGAAAAAGAAGCATTAAGTTCATCTTTGTTCCTATAATACGGGCAATTATTTTTAGGGGTTCCAGAAGATTTTATTATGTGATTTAATGTACAAATTCCGTTATCTTCATAAAGACACTTTTCAGAGCAATGTATAGTCAAGGGAATCACTTCCTTTACTAGAGTAAAGATTTAATATTTTAAATTATCAATTAGTCACTGAATTACTTCTGAATCGGTTCTAAATTAACAATGAAATAATTATAAACTAGTTACTGAAATACTTATAAATTAAATATAAACAAATTCTTAAACTAGTTGTTGGGGGATTCGTAATCCCTCAACTTATTTAATATCTTTTATTTTTTATTTTAACCAATAAATTAAAAATTATATATATATTATTTAGTATGATATTATATAAATGTAGGAAAAATATTTTAGAAACATAAAATTAAAAGGAGTGTTTCAATGATTTTTCCTGACTATAAACAAACAGGTATTTTATATCATATTGCACCTATAACTGATTTAGAAAAAATATTAGAGGAAGGTATAGCCTATGATGATAAAACAACATATTTATCTAAATATCTAAGATTTCATAAATATATAGATAGTTTCAAGCCTGATAATGTACCGACTTGGGTAATAAGAAAAAAAGCCCTATTTGCCAGTATGAATTTTGAAGATGATCATAATTTTCATTCCCATAGCGCTATACTGGGAATAAAGATTGATAGAAATAGATGTTGGGTTGCCGATGAAAGCTTAGTTAATCAAGTCTATGAACCATTTATACTTAAGGATATAAAGATGTTTTCCTGCAGTAAAAATTATCTTAATAAAGAAGGTAAAAATACTTTAAAAAAATATTGGAATACATCTTTAAGTTTTAATGAAAATTTAGAAATAAGAAAAGATAAGGAAAATAATTATGATGCTGAAGTAATGATATTTCATAAAATTCCACCTAAGGATATAGAAGTAATATCTATAGTATCAGATCATAAAATAATGGATAAAAATCAATGGATAGAACTTTTTAAAAGGGGGCAATAACCATGAAGATAGGAAAATTACCAAATGATGTTTTAGAAGATATCGTTTTATCAAATATTACAGAAAAAAGAAAAGAAGTACTTTGGGGGGCAGGAGTAGGTGAAGATTGTGCAGTATTAGACTTTGGAAAAGAAGCCTGTGTAATGTCCACTGACCCAATAACAGGTGCTATAAAAAATATAGGCAGCTTAGCTGTACATATATCCTGTAATGATGTGGCATCAAATGGTGCAGAACCCATAGGAGTGCTATTGACAATCCTGGTACCACCTAATACAACTAAAGAGGATATAAGTGAAATAATGTCAGATGCCTCTGATGCTGCCAACTCATTAAATGTATCCATAATAGGTGGGCATACTGAAATAACAGATGCGGTAAATAAAGTAGTAATTTCGGCAACTGTTGTAGGAAAACAATTAAAAGAAAAGATATTAAATCCTAAAAATATTAATATAGGAGATAAGGTTATAATAACTAAAATGGCTGGAATTGAAGGGACATCAATAATAGCCCATGATTTAGAAGAAAAGCTAAAAAATAAGCTAACTAATGAAGAACTTACTGAAGCTAAAAACATGGACAAATATACAAGTGTGGTTAAAGAGGGAAAAATATGTGGAGAGATTGGTGTCGATTATATGCATGATGTGACTGAAGGAGGACTACTGGGGGCTATTTGGGAAACATCAAAGGCTATAGATAGGGGAATAAAGATAAAAAGGGATAGTATACCTGTATCACCAGTAACCAATAAGATATGCAATATTTTCAATATTGATCCATTAAAATTAATATCAAGTGGAAGTATGGTGATAATAGCATCTGAAGAAAAAGTTAAACTTATAACAAAAGGACTATATAACAATAATATAAAATCTACAATAATAGGAGAAGTAATAGATAAGGGTATATTTATGGAAGATAAAGGTTCTTTAAATGAAATATTGCCACCTAAAAGTGATGAGTTATATAAAGTGGTATAAACTGGTTTCTATTCACAAGTCCCCCATTATTAAGTTCTGATTACAAAGTCTATAATCAATTGACATAAAATCAGATAAAATGATATAAATAGATGTAGAGAGATGGCAATTAGGGAAGAGATAGTACAAATTTTTAGGTTTACATAAATCATTTGTATATACTGATTTGTCGTTTCCAAAATGTGTTTTTATAGTAAAATCCAAAATAAAAAAAGGGGGGCATCATGAGAAAAATTTTCATAATCTTAATAGGACTACTTTTACTATTTAACTTAGGCAATACGTCTTGGGCAGAATCTAGTATGTTTCAAACCATATCTATTGATGGACAATCTAGTAGGCTTAGAACAGTGAATGTATTAATAGATGACCAGGAGCTTATATCCGATGTTCCACCTATACTTTATAAGGATAGGACCTTAGTACCCATAAGATTTGTAGCTGAAAAATTAGGTGCACAGGTAAGTTGGAATGGTGAAACCAGCGAGGCTTTAATAGAAACTGAAAGCAAGGAAATAGTACTTAAATTAAACAGTAGTACGGTTAGAGTAAATGGAATAAATAAGAAAATTCCTTACAATGTACCTGCTAAGCTAGTTAATAATGCGAGGACTATGGTCCCTCTTAGATTTGTATCAGAGGAGTTAGGGTGTGAAGTGGGCTGGAACTCCAGCACATATACTGGAATAATAAAGTCTCCAAAGGAAAACGAAGAAGTGACCAAGGTAAAGGATATACACTTTAATAATGATACAAAGGCTATAGAAATAAGCACCACAGGTAGGGTTCAATATAGCGATATAGAACTTGAAAATCCCAGTAGACTAGTCGTTGATATTAAAGATTCTAAACTAGATATTGAAGAGGATAAGGTAAAATATAAAGATGGAATGTTTACTTTAGATGTTGAGGAACATCCAATTGAGACTATAAGAATATCACAATTCTCTAAAGAACCATATATAACTAGGATGGTAATAGACTTAGAAGAAATGAGTGACTACAAAATTAAAGCTATAGAAGATAATGTTTTAAGCATATCTTTTGATGGGGAAAAGTCAGATGAAAAAGATGATGAAGAAGAACAGATAGAAGAAGATCAGGAACAAGAAGAAAATGAAGATACAAAAGGATTTAATATAATAGAAAAAAGGATCAATGGAAAGGAAGCAATAGTTATTGAAAATATAGAAAGTGACGAATATAATCTATTTACATTGGACAAGCCCAAAAGAATAGTATTAGATATTTTCAATGAAGAATTAGACAGTAATCTATATACCTATGATATAGAAACAGATATCATAAAGGGAATAAGAGCATCTCAGTTTGATCCTGATTCCATGTACGATAAGGGCGAAAAAATATTAAGGGTAGTATTTGATATAAAAGAAGATTTAGACTATGATTTAGACATTGAAAAGGACCAAGGGAGAATAGTAGCTTTTATTGGTGACAAGTCCTTTGATGAAATAGAATATACTAATAGTAAAGAATACAATTTTTTAAAACTTAAAACCTTAGGTGAGACCGATCAAGATATTTCCTATGATGCAGCAGATAAACAGATGAATATAGTTATACCTAAGGAAGAGGTGGATATAAAGAATGGTATTTTATCCATAGGTGATGAATATATCGATAATATGGAGGTATATGAAAAGGATGATAACAAAATAATAAAAGTAAACTTTAATAAAAACATATCCTATCAGTTCAGTGTTGGTACCTATGAAATATTGATTGGTTTTAAAGAAGCAAAGGAAGTTGATACTAAATTTTCCGATAAGCTTATAGTAATAGATGCAGGCCACGGTGGACGTGCACCTGGAACAACAGGGCCAATAACAAAAGTGAGGGAAAAGGATTTGAGCTTGAATGTTGCCCTTAAATTAGAGAAGAAACTTAAAAATATGGGATTTAAGACACTAATGACTAGAGATAGTGATGAATATGTGGGTCTATATGATAGAACTGATATGGCAAATGAAAATAATGCCGATGCATTTGTAAGTATACACTTCAATGCCCATCCTAGCAGTGCTATAGCAGGAATTCAAACCCTATATTGTCCATCCTATGAAAGTGATGTTAAGAACTCTGACAATTATCCCTTTGCAGAAACTATACATGAGGCTCTTTTGGAGGGATTGAAAAGAAAAGACATGGATATAATACGAAGACCTGATTTAGTTGTAACAAGGGAAACAGCAATGGTATCAGCCCTTGTGGAACTAGGATTTGTTACTAATCCTCAAGAGGAAAGAATAATAATAACAGATGAGTATCATGAAAAGGCAGCAGAAGCCATAGCAAGTGGATTGGTAAATTACTTTAGTAAGTAAAAGATAAAAATCCTTAAGGATTTTTATCTTTTATTTTTTTGCTTTAAAGGGTATTATGATAATAATGGACTAATAATATGGGAGGTATATTGATGAGTATTTTTTTAGGATATTTGTTTATTTTTATTTCTAGGGTTATGGACGTAACTTTGGGGACCCTTAGAATGTTGATGGTGGTTCAGGGGCAAAAAATATATGCATCTATAATAGGTTTTTTTGAGGTGGGTATATATATATTAGCACTTGGTAAAGTTGTTAATAGCCTTGATAACCCTGGAAATCTTCTTGCCTATGCCTTAGGTTTTGCCAGTGGTAATTATATAGGGATATATATAGAAGAAAAAGTCGCCATGGGAGACTCATTTGTTCAAGTTATAACCAAAAGTGATGCATATGATGTAGTAAATACCCTTAGGGATAAAGGATTTGGAGTTACTGTGACAGAAGGACATGGAAGAGAAGGGAAAAGAAACATATTGAATATGACCGTTAAGAGAAGAAATCTAAAAAAATTACATAATGTAATAGATCAAATGGATAGTGATGCCTTCATAACAGTAAGTAATACTAGAAGAATTAGAGGAGGATATTTTTCTAAAATCAAAAAGAAATAGAAAAAATTTTAAATTATTCATAGTATGGCCCTCTAATTAATATAATTTATAAACGGACAATAAATAGAGGGGGGAAATTAATGAAGGCTAAAAAAATAATAGCAATTTTACTTATGATAGCCTTAAGTGTATCAGTTTATGGTTGCAATGCAATTAAAGACTTAGTTTCAGATGAAGAAGAACCTGATATTGAAATAGTAAGAAGCGATGAAGATCAGGAAGAATCAGAAGAAGAAACAGGTAGTAACATTAGAGATACTATTTTATATTTCCAAAATGAAATGGGATATTTAGTTCCAGTAAAAAAACAAATACCTTGGGAAACAGGTATAGCTAAGGCGGCTCTTAGAAACATGATAGATACCCCAGCTATAAGGGATGATATGAGTACCATAGGGTTAATGCCCCTAATTCCGTCAGGTACAGAGATAAGTGGAATGGCAATAGATGAAGAGAGTGGGCTTTGTAAGGTAAACTTTAACAAAAGTTTTACAGAAACAGTAGATAAGGTTCATGAAGAGAACCTAGTGAAAGGAGTTGTATATACTTTAACGGAGTTCCCATCAATAAGTAAAGTTCAAATTTTAATTGATGGTAAGGAAATGGCAAATTTACAACATGGCACAGAAATAAGCAGTGCAATAAACAGAGAGGATATAAACTTGTTAGAAGCTAATGGTGAAGGGAACAATGATGTAATGGTTTATTATAAGGCTGTATCTAGTTCTGGATATGAACATTATGTCCCTGTTACGGTACAAACAAATAAGGAGAATAATGTAAATACAGTTTTATCACAGTTGTTTAATGGTAAAGTAAATGTTGCAGGACTTTATACTGAAATACCTGAAGGGGTAAGTTTAGGAAATGTAGAAGTAAAAGATGGTATTGCATACATAGATATAACTACCAATAATGAGGAAGTTATAGCTCAACAGGTAACATTTGATAGAATGTCAAGGAATATAGGTTTAACAATAAGTCAATTTAATGATATACTGGGACTTGAATTATCGATAAATGGTAAAACATTACAAGAAGCCGGAATAGAAGGTGAAAGTAGTAATACTATCCCTGTATTTGCCAATGAATATTAAGCAGTCACTATGACTGCTTTTTTCTTTGTCTGAACTCCTTGAATGTATTTATGGTCTCACCAATTCGCTGCCCCCGCACCCTGTACTCTGCACAGAACAAAGAAGGGACAAAGTCCTCTTTGTTCAAATAGTCCTTTTATTAACTAGAAACATTTGTTATTATAAATGGTAGGATAGAGATTTATAATAACAAATAAATATTAATAAGCTATAAGGGGAAAATAAAATTTATAGTTTATATAAAGAGCATGATACATATAACTAAAAAGTAGCTTTGAATCCATTGGAAAGGCATATACAGTTGCTGGGAGATTGGTAACCCTTTGACTGAGATAAAAAATAGCTTTTAAATTCATTTGAAGATTACATCTAGTTGTTGGGGGATTCGTAATCCCTCAACCATTAAAAAAAGATAGGAGAGATATTAATGGATAGAATCAATAATAGAGAATATGAACAACTAAGGGATGTAAAAATAACTAGAAATTATCTTAAACACCCTCAAGGGTCAGTACTTATAGAGATGGGAGAAACTAAAGTAATATGTACGGCCATGATAGAAGATAGGGTACCCCCGTTTTTAAAAGGAAGTAATTCAGGATGGGTAACTGCCGAATACTCTATGTTACCGGCATCAACTATAACAAGAAAAATAAGGGAGTCTAGAAAGGGAAAACTTCAAGGAAGAACCCAAGAAATACAGAGGCTCATAGGTAGAGCTTTAAGATCCGTTATAGACTTAAAAGCCTTAGGAGAAAAGACAGTTTGGTTAGATTGTGATGTGATACAGGCCGATGGAGGAACTAGAACGGCTTCCATAACAGGAGCCTTTGTAGCCTTAGTAGATGCATTACATAAGCTTTATGAAGCTAAACAAATACCCAGTATACCGGTTAAAAACTTTGTAGCAGCAATAAGTGTAGGAGTAGTAAAGGATACTAGACTTTTAGATTTAAATTATCAAGAAGATTCAAATGCTAAAGTAGATATGAATATAGTGATGACCGATAGTAAAGAATTTATTGAGATACAAGGTACTGGAGAAGAGGCACCATTTAGCAGAAATGATCTCAATGAATTATTAAGAATAGCAGAAAAGGGTATAGGAGAATTAATTGAAAAACAAAAAGAGGCTTTAGGAGAAATAAGTGATTTAGTGGGAAAGGTAAAATCAAAGGAGGAAAAGGGGAATAATGAGTAAAGATATAATAGTGTCCAGTGGTAATAAGCATAAAATTGATGAAATAACAAAGATATTAAAAGATTTACCAGTAAATATATTATCTAAAGATGATGTGGGGTTAGAGGATTTTGATGTAGTTGAAGATAAAGATACTTTAGAGGGTAATGCATTAAAAAAGGCTACGGAGATGTGGGAACATGTAGATGGTATAGTAATAGCCGATGATAGCGGATTGTTTGTAGATAGTTTAAAAGGCGATCCCGGGATTTATTCTGCTAGGTACGCAGGAGAGAATGCAAAGGATAAAGATAATAACAAAAAACTTTTAAATGAACTAGATGGGGTAGAACTAGAGGATAGAACTGCAAGTTTTAAAACAGCAATAGCAATAGTTTTAGAAAATGGAGAAACTAAAACCTTAATTGGAGAGTGTAGTGGAAGGATAGGTTTTACTCCAAAGGGGAGTAGTGGTTTTGGGTATGATCCTTTATTTATAGTTGATGGATATAATAAAACATTTGCAGAACTGGGGGAAGAAACAAAAAATAAGATAAGCCATAGGGCAAATGCATTAAAAAAATTAAGAACCTATCTAGAAGATATTATAAAGGATTGATAATATGGATATACTAGTATTTAGTGATACCCATGGCATGTTAAATGATCTAAAAAAAGTAAAAGAAAAAGTGAATAACGTAGATTTAATTATACATTTAGGTGATTATACAAAGGACACTGGGGAAATAAAAAAAATATTTAATAAAGAAGTAATATGTGTAAAAGGGAACTGTGATATTTCTGATAATAATACAAAGGAAGAGGAGATATTAACCATAAATGATAAAAGAATATTACTAACCCATGGACATAAATATAAAGTTAAAATGGATATAAATAACATATATTATAGGGGTATAGAGTTGGAAGTAGACTTAGTACTATTCGGACACACCCATTTAGCTCTTAATATTGAAAATAATGGGTTGAAATTATTTAACCCAGGAAGTTTATCATATCCTAGAAATAGAGAAAAGACATTCGGGGTATTAAATATAACTGATAAAATAGGGGCTCAGGTTATAGCAATATAGCCAAAGTCCCTATGGTAACAAATTCCTTAAAAATTTTTTTAGAAATTTGTTGACAATAATATAATCCTCTGCTATAATTTATTATTGTCAGCACGAAGCAAGTGGCGAGACAAAATAATGCGCCTGTAGCTCAGTAGGATAGAGCAACGGACTTCTAATCCGTGTGTCAGGGGTTCGAATCCTCTCAGGCGCGCCATTTAAAAAATATTGTGGTGGGTATAGCTCAGTTGGTTAGAGCGCCAGATTGTGGCTCTGGAGGTCATGGGTTCGACTCCCATTATTCACCCCATTAACTTCACTAACGTGAAGAATTGTGAATTGATAATTGTAAATTGTTAATAAAAAGAGTGGAGGGTTTAGGTTTAACTTAGAACCCATCGTATAATTAACAATTAAAGAATTAACAATTCTGACGATAGTCAGCACTTGACCCATTAGCTCAGTTGGCATAAGCAGGGGACCAAAATCACGCTTTTGATTTTGTGTACATCGCTTAGTTATCGATCATTGAGTTATGTTAAAGGTATAAATTATGTAGCCAAATAAAATATAATATGACCCATTAGCTCAGTTGGCAGAGCATCTGACTTTTAATCAGGGTGTCCGGCGTTCGAGTCGCCGATGGGTCACCATTTTCAAATAATAAATATGTGCAGGTGTGGCGGAATTGGCAGACGCGCTAGACTTAGGATCTAGTATCTTATGATGTGGGGGTTCGACTCCCTTCACCTGTACCAATAAATGCAATTGTGAATTGACAATTAAAAATTAACAATTCTGTCTGGAAGACAGCATGTGCGGAAGTGGCTCAGTGGTATAAGCAGAGAACCCAAATCTTCTTTTCGATTTGGTGTGAATCGCTTAGTTAGGAAAACTTGAGGGCTTGCCGTTAAATTGGATAGTGATTGAAAGTAAAGGATATGTGCGGAAGTGGCTCAGTGGTAGAGCATCGCCTTGCCAAGGCGAGGGTCGCGAGTTCGAATCTCGTCTTCCGCTCCAAATATGACCCATTAGCTCAGTTGGCAGAGCATCTGACTTTTAATCAGGGTGTCCGGCGTTCGAGTCGCCGATGGGTCACCATTTTCAAATGATAAATATGTGCAGGCGTGGCGGAATTGGCAGACGCGCTAGACTTAGGATCTAGTATCTTATGATGTGGGGGTTCGACTCCCTTCGCCTGTACCACTATTTTAATTTACAAAGAATTATAAATTGTGAGTTTTAATTATAAATTGAGAAGAGAGAAATTATCTGATAGGAAGTTGACTTTATGGGGTTAACTTTTTTTAGTATATAATAACAAACAATTTATGTAGGGTCTGAATATATTCAGACCGACTTTAAAGTCATGCAGTATAGGTCGACAATATAACTTCTCTAATGAAAATAATTTAAAATTTATAATTTACAATTTAAAATTGAATTTATCCTGCGCCCTTAGCTCAGTTGGATAGAGTGGCTGACTTCGAATCAGTTTGTCCCGGGTTCGAATCCTGGAGGGCGTGCCATATCAAACCTCTGTAATCTCAATGATTACAGAGGTTTTTATTTTACTTAAATTTAGTTTAAATAATGTTAATTGGGGACAATTTGGGGACACTCAGAGAAAAAATCATTTTTTCACTTAATTTCATCCTTAAACATAACATCATTATTTTTTTTAGCCCTTTTCTTTTTATAAATTTAGAAAACCAAGATGAAGGAGTGGTTGGGTGCATAGGCTTACCATTCCACTGAGTTAGTATAAAACCGTCACCTTCCCATAAGTCTCCACATTTCAATCTTTTTTCTTTTTCTTCAATCTCATGTATTTTTAAAAGTCTAATAATTGGAGCAGGTAGAGAGATAATTCTTTTAGAACTTTCAGTTTTAGGTTCTTTAATAAAAGTGCCTTCTCCAGGAATATATTGATGAGATTGTTCTATCTTGATATAGCTATCTTCAAAATTGACACTATCCCATTTAAGACCTGTTAATTCACCTAGTCTGAGTCCAGCAGTTATTGTTAGCATTATGGCTAATTTATATTTTGTCTTTTCATGTTCTAAAGCACTGATTAATTCTTTAATTTCATTTTCATCATAATATCCAGCTTCTTTTTTCTTAATTTTAGGTGGATCAACTTTTGATATTGGATTTTCAGATATAAGCTCCCACTTAACAGCATCATTGAACATCTTTCTTAGTAATCTATGGTAATGCATAATGGTGCTATTTGATACCTTCCCCTTGGATCTATCTTTTCTTATACCATCTTGTTGTAAATGTTTATAAAAGTCTAATATATGAATTGGTCTTATTTTGATACTTTCATTTTCCAAAATACAGGGAGTATTCTTAAATCTAATAACCTTTTATATTCATAGGTAGTTTTGGGTGCCAAATTAGGTTTTGCATAATTTTCTAACCATTTATGGGTGAAAGTATTAAACCTAACTTTAGTGGGTTCAATAAAATTGTCACCCTCTATTTTTGCTACAAATTTGGCAAGTTCTTTTTTAGCTAAAGTTTTCTTTTTATAATGAACTTTCTTAGTATATTTTTTTCTTTTACCGTTAGGGCCATAACCTCCAGATACTACGAGTCTATATGAATTTTTACCTCTTTTCTCTATTGAACCGGCCATAATTATCACTCCTTTTGGGTAAATTCGTAATTTATGTGTATGACCCATCTGACAACTCTATAAAGAAATGTGATGAAATTCTATTCGATGCTTATCCAAATCAAGTTGTAGATTTTGATATAAGCATTGATGGTGAGTATTTTGTCAAATTGACAAAGCATAGACTCGAAACCAACAACAGGGTGGTTACTACCTATGAGTGAAGAACTGCAACTTATTATAGAAGCAGCAATGACACAGGCACATATCATACAGGACATACTAGAGTAGAAGAGATGACTGATAGTTACGAGGGTACAGTATCCGGTGAAAAGATTAGAATTACATTCAGTAAAGAAACCCCCAATATTTATTTTGAAGCTGTTAATATTATAGACGATACTGTAGCAGGTTCAAAAATTTATTCCTATTCTTTATCAAGTAACACTGAGTCTCTTGTTAATGATTATGTAGTTTCAACTTATCACGATAATGATATCGAGTTTGACAAACAAACAGATATATACTCATTAAAGGGTAATCGAATACTGGGATATTCAAGAAATGTACATTTCTCTAAAAAGATGGCTTATATATTTAATCCTTCTGATGGAACTTTATCATCCTATGATATATGCGATACTCACAATTTATATAATCTATCTGATGACGGGGTATATATAGCCGATTCAGAAGGCTATTATGCCAATACGCCAGCTATTAATGACTCAGTCTATAAACTGAAAACATATGGAACTATACAACAGATTCCTTTAAAAAATCCATTGGGTTTAGAAGATGCGGGTGTTGTGTATGGAGCGACGTTTGCCAATAATGGCAATGATTATTTCAGAATTAACGGCAGGGTTCCATTTTTTGATATATACAGATTAAGTGCAGATAAAAGTTGCTTTAATAAAATTCCATATTCCGAGGGAGATGGAGAAAAAGCTAACTATGTTGACTCCATCAATGGAACAATATTCATAGCATTAGATTATGACCCGTATCTTAAAGTATTAAAGCCGTAATATATTATATGGTAGGAGGGATATTGTGAAGATAATATTAGAAAGAAACAAAGCCAAGAAAAGAAAATTGCCAAAGCTAACATTCCTTCAAGATGGGGTAAGTATGGTTGAATTTCTTATTATTATCTATGTTATACCCTTTGTACTTATAACATTAGTGGCAATAGGACAATCTTTATTAACAGGCCAAGAGGTACCATCTACAGTTATAGACCTGCTTAAAATGAATATTCCAGTTATAACATCACTTACAGCAGTTTACACTGGAGGGAAAGCCTATGTTGAAGGTAAGATGGCGAAGGATATAAAGAAGGATGATTATATTGATAATCCTGAAGATATGATGTAGGAGGTATATTATGTTATTTCTAGTTAGAAAAGAAGATTTATATAAATGTCGATATACTTCTCCATATGGTCCAAGGTGGTGGAGTTACTAAAGGATATGGATACTATATAGTCGCTAAATACGATAACGGTCTGTATTCCCTATATGGACATTTAAAACAGTTATCTAAGTATAGAGTAGGATAGAGTTAAGAAAGGACAGATAATAGTTTATAGTGGAAATACGGGACATACTACAGGACCACACGTTCATCTTGAAATACACGAAAATGAATTTAACTTTAGAAGTCAAGTAGCTAGAAAAGGATATGATAGTGCAGTGGATCCAGTGAAATATTATCCGGAACTTAAACCTTACTTAAATAAAAATATAGGTAGTTTAGATATATCTGAAAAGGAGGATGATATCGTGGAGTTTGAACATGGATGGCAAAAGGATTTACTTATTAAAACTATAAAGAAATTTAAAAGCAAAGGCACATTAAATAATGCTGATATGTGGTTAGAAAAAGCTAAGAATAACACTTTAACAAATGCAGAGTTAAGTTTGTTAGCTTTAGTCATGGCAGATAGAGATTAAAAAAATAGGAGGTAATTGTTTTATGGATGGTAAATTATTCATGCAGATAGTTTTAGGAGTTATTACAATATTGGGGGCTATAGTTACATATATAGTGGTTTAAAGGAGAAAAGGACATATAAGTGGATTGTTAGATCAGTATATGCTGCAGAACAGATTTTCCAAGGTAGTAACTTAGGAGAAAAGAAAAAAGAATATGTTTTAAGTTTCTTAAGGAGTAAAGGAATAAAAATAAATGAAGAACAATTAAATATTCTTATAGAAGCAGCAGTTGGAAAAATAAATTTATCTAAAGTAGAAGGCTAGGGGGTTTCCCCCTGGTCTTTTTTTAATAACATCAAGTGAAGACATAAGGAGCTGATACATTGTTTAAAACTATAAAAAAAGCTAAGAATGGAGACCAAGATGCACTACTATTTTTGATAAATAAATTTAAGCCTTTAATAAAAAAGTATTCTAGACAATTGACCTATGAAGAGACAGAAACGGATTTAGTGATATGTTTTATAGAAAAAATAAAAAAGTTTAATTTAAATAAAATTAAAAATAAAAATGATGCCATGATTATTAGTTATATACATTACTTTATGGAATGGAGCTATTCAAAATATAAAAAATGATGACTGATCAGTCATCATTTTTTATATTTTGAATAACTCCATATACTATAACGCATATACATAATAAAATAATTATATAAGTAAATTTAGCAAAACCATAAAGATTTCCTTCACTATTTCCTAAAAAAAATTCTTTATAATCAATCATCATACCTTCCTTAAATGTAATTATTGGACTTATGAGGATTGTCGGAAAAATTAAACCTCCTATAATAAAATTACTACCTTTTTTCATTTTACCATCTCCTAAAGTATTACTCTTAAAATAAATTTTTAAACGATTTTATAAATAGTAAACAAATATTAGAAAGAGCTTTGGGCGGTATGGATTCTCCCATCAACAGTACAATTCTTTTTAAAGGATAATGCCTGACAAATCAGTTTATCATATGGGTCTTTATTATCAAGATACCCCTTTGCAACATAAACACTAATATATATATTATTACAGTTTTTAAATTAGTTCAATATATTACTGTAAATTAAGATAAATTTTTGAAATTAATAGGTTTACATTTCTTCACTATATACGTTTCTATTAAGTGTAAGACAAAATAAACTGACTAGTGAAAGTAGTTCTAAAAATCAATAATTGGAACTTTGTCTTATATAGAAATATATTAACCGGTTAAAGATTATATAAAAAAAGAAAAAGGGGTGAGTAATAAATGAGAAAAATGTCATATTTGGAATTAGACAACCCAACAACCAAATCATGTGAATTTGAAGTGGGATTTAGTAAACCATTTAACAGAAAATATTATAAACGCTTTAGGATTACAGGTACTTATTATGGCGAATCTACAGATAACGTTAGAAGATATGTATTTGATGAACGGGCAGGAAATTCATCTTCTAGGTATTTTAGAGATGAAATAAATGATGGGATGAGTGCAGGAAGAACATATGAATTATATTTTTATGCTCAGGCTCAAAATGGTAAATGGTATCTAGGTGGTTCAGATGAAATTACTATGAAAACAAAGAATTACAGCAATAATGGGTATTTAACAATTGAGAATATTTATACGAGACCAAGATACAGTAGGAGTTCACCATTTGTTGTAGGAGAAGAAGTTGACTTTGATGTGAAAGTCGAAAATAATTCAGAACATGAAAGTGATAAATATTATGTAAGGGTTAGATCAAGAGATGTAAGCGTAGAGGATATAGGTAGGGAAAATCCATTAAGGGGACATGACGAACAGTCCCAATCTTTAAGTTTAACAGTAGACGAACCTGGAAGACATGAATTGATATTTGAAGTTTTAGATAGAGATGAAGAAACCGTTATAGATAGTAAAACAGAGACATATACATGGCAAGATAAAAGCAGAGATTTAAAAATAACGGGAATTAAGCATAAAGGTGACCTAACTACGGGTAAAGATGAAGAGTTCTTTGTTGATGTAAAAAACTATAGTAGAAGCTTAGAAAGCTCAAATTTTGCAGTTTATGCATATTGTGATGGAAAAGAGGTAGGAGGTGCTCCTTATGAAAGGTCATTAGAATCTGGAGAGTCTAGAACAGTAGCTTTAGATATAAGGATAGACGAACCTGGAAGGTATAGAATACACTTTGTGATTGATATAGATGGGGGTATTGTTGATATAGATTATGATGATTTTGAGTGGGATTATGGTGGCAATCGTGATTATAACTTAAGTGCATCGCAATATGGAAGAAATCAATTGAAACTTAAAGTATCATTTAAGGTTGAACAAGATATTTATCCTGCAGCTCCATTGCAGATGTTAGTGTATTATCCCGGTGATATGGTTCATTCGTCTCCAACTTTCACTAAAACATATACATCTCTTAGAAAAGGGGAGAGAGTTACAGAGTATATTGATGTAGATAGATTTGCAGAACATAGGGTTAAATTAAGTACTTTAGGAGGACGTATATACGACTCAGTAGATGTAATGGTAGGTATTACAGGTACACTAGAAAGTACCAAGCATAAATTTACAAAAGCTGATGTCGACGCAGCCGCTCTAAATGAAATTATTGGTAATGTAACGATAGCTGGAATTTTAGGAATAACTGGCACTGTATTTATAAGCAAAGCGGCGGGAGGAGTTCTTTTTCTAACTGGTCCGTTTATATCAGGTCTAACTAGACGTGCTCGAGGATTAGATATTCATATGTCTAGTGAAATGCCTAAAAAAGATTATTCTATTCAGACTTTTTACTCCCATTCGGAAAACTATTTAAAAGTAAAAGTAAAAATATGGAATCCGAAAGGTGATTTGATAGATGTAGAAGAAAGAAAAGTAGAGCTTTTAACTTTTAAAAGTTACGAGGATAATTTGAACTATTAAAAACCCTTATATCAAAGTTTACCATTATATGATTAAATATAAAACTTAGAAGGATATGATATAAAAAATAGCTTATATAAGCTTTTAAAAGCTTATATAAGCTATTTTCAAACGTTAAATTTGAATTTTATGAAGTGATCGTATATGTTTTTCTACACTTGAATTAAATTCGATAGAAATATTAGAGATGTCTTTTTTTCTTTCCTCATAATTGTGATACATAAACTCGATAGAATTCCATTTAGATAAATAAGATGGTTCATAAGAATCCCAACTTACCTCTTTGAATGAAATGAAACTATAGAATAATCTCAAATTATATCTTGATATTAAGAATATAACATTACATTGATAAGGGCACACTGATGGAAACTTTGGATTTGCACGTAGTTTTAAACTATGAAAAACGATATCTAAATCCGTATATATACTAACTGGATTCCATCTTGGTATGTTTAACTTTGGCCATATTATTGAAGATTCATTTCCCCCATAAATATTGTTTGTGCTAAATTCTTTTTTCACTTTTACAAAAAAATTATTTTTATTTTCATCAACCCACTTTGCAATCGTGTTAATCCCAAATATATCATCATAGTTATTACATTCTGTAACATTTAAATCGAAAATATGATTAAATTTATCTTTATTAAGTGTTTGTATAAGCAATTTTTTTATTTTATGTAAAATTTCTTCAATTTCTTTTTTTGAGATATATGCCTTTGATTGCTCCTTTATTATACTTAATAAATCAAGCTCTTTTTGCTTTTCTAAGTCAAAGTGTTTTTCGTAGTCACTTAAATTTATATTTTTTATTGACTTGGATTGTCAACCCTTTTTAAGACACTTTTTTGTCGGACATTAACATTCTATATTCCACAGGGGTAAGGTAATTTAGTGACCCATGAATCCTGTGATTATTATACCAGTTCACATAATCAAATAATAAATATTCAAGCTCCTCAAAACTATTAAATATTTTGTTAAAAGCAAATTCCGTTTTAACAACTTTAAAGGTAGCTTCTGCTACTGCATTATCATAGGGGCAGCCTTTTTTACTTAAGGAACGGTTGATATTAAATGTAGTTAATAAGCTATCTATAGCCTTATTTTTAAATTCATTACCCCTATCAGTATGTAATATTTCAATATCTTCTAGGGGGCGCTGGACCCTTGTAAATGCTTTATAAACAAGATCTGCATCTTTATTCTTACTAGCAGCATAACCAATGATTTCACGATTATATAGGTCTAATAATATGCATATATAATTCCATTTACCCTTAACATTTACATAGGTTAAATCGCTTACTACTACCTCTAAAGTTTCTTCTCTATCAAACTCTCTATTGACTACATTTTCTGTTTTTTCTTCATTACACTTTGATTTATGAACCTTATATTGCTTAACTGTATAATTAGATACTAACCCATATTTTCTCATAATATGCCCAATTCTTCTCCTAGAAACCTGATATCCCTTTTTATCTAATTCTTTTTTTATTTTTCTAGTGCCGTAATTATTTCTACTATTCTTAAAAATAGTTATAATGTAATTTTCTAGATCACTATCACATTTTTTATCTTTATATTTGTAATAAACAAGACTCCTAGATATATTTAATAATTTACACATGGCGCTGATACTGTACTTATCACTATTAGCCTTGATAATAGCTATTTTCGTCCCATTATCAGCGCCGCTTGCTTTAAAATATCATTCTCCATTTTTAA